>JBMFSZ010000064.1:0-12096 GCA_049967315.1 Desulfomonilaceae bacterium | reverse complement strand
AAACACCAAAAAGTACAACTACTTATTTAATACCCCAGAAATGTCGGTCACATGGCATTTTTGAAACCAGCTCTAGTAAGTCAATCCTATCTGGATTGACTCTAAAGTCAACTATTTTCAAAATTCGCCCCCACAACAAATTTCTGGACAACCTGCGAATTATATCAATATTCACATTTTATAAAACGATTCATCGAATTCAGGCTTGCCGGTATACTTTTTCATAAAAAACCCAGGGAATTGATCCAAATTCGAGAGTATCGAAGGTTCCAGAGCGACGCCGCATTGATTGAGAGCCTCAATTATTTTTTTTGGGTCTGGAGGACAGGTCTTTACAAATATAACGTCTTGTAGGTCAGGATTCCCCTTGTGCGCATCAAAAAGACATTTTCCAATAAGTACGGATTTTTTTCCTGGAGTAGGTTTCATCAATTTACCCGTCAGGACTTCGACATCAGGCCACGGCGTGCCTTTCCATGACATGGCTATTGAGGCTAGTACCGCCCCAGTCAAAAGTGAACAATAAGTGCAAAGACTGGAATCATATTTTGGATAGGCGATGCCGCTAATACCCATTTTAGCCATGGGCAAAGGCAAAGAATTGTCCTCTGTATAGGGAAATGAATGATTGTGGAATGAGCTCACTGATTCGAGTTCCAACCCTCGGACTTCTATATCACGCATATTTGTGGAACGCGAACGATGTCTGGCCGCATGCACAAGGTGAGGAACCTGGTCTGGCGAATATCCCAAGATGGTAGAGCCGACAAAATCGGCTGACAAAACATCCCAGGAAGCAATTAGCAGATCAGTTCGCCTGGCCTTGCCGTCAAAAGCCGGTCCTCGTTCATTTGAATAGATCCCATCAATGATGGTTAGAATGTTGGGGAAATTGTTGCATAGCTTCGAGACATAGAAATTTAGGTCCCGACCCTGATCCACATTGTGGCACTTCTTTCGAGACTTTATGTCAATGGTTCCTTTGAGATTCTTGATTCCCAAACTCACTACTGTCTGTGCATGGGTTTTGAGCACCGGAAGATCAACTACGAGATCACTATCCAGGATATCCTTGTTAAAGTTAAGGGACACATTGTCACCCAGATCTACCTTTTCAAACGGACGATCAAAGACATTGACGCACTTAACTCCATACTCTTTTTCCAACAATCTGTAGCCAAGCTTTTGGTAAGCGTCGTCCTGAGTCTCTTTGTCCTTGGGATCAAGCACGACGGTACCTTCACCTATTGTTATGTCACTTATTCCATGTTCCACGAGTAGTTTAACTACGTCCGATACAACTCTTGATGTTGTGATTACACCCCATTTAGGAAAGGGAACCGACTTACTCCAGAACACAATATTCGGTTTGATAAAAACCTTGGCCGACTTTGGAACCCTGTCTAAACCACCAGCTAATTTGACAACCTCCTGGACCGAATCCACTGCGGACACATACCTTGAAACTCCAACTACATGTTTTTCCATATTTTTCCTCTAAACCTTGGGTGACACTAACACTTTTGTGAAGATGTACGACTTGAATGAGATGTAAATACCAAAACCTCCAAATCTTCTATACTAAAGATCTTTACAAACTCAAAGTCCTCTTTCAGCAATTATTATTAGGCATAAGAAACATCCCCACGTTGGTCTACTAAAAAATATCGATTTGATTTTGTTGTGGGTTGGTTCCCAAGATTACAAGAAACCATGGGAACCTTGAAGCGCAGATAAACTCAACTGTAAATTGAAAAGAGATTAACTTTAATTAGAGACACAATTTCAATTTAAAAGCCTTTGCTTAGCTTGTCCCAAAGGGAAAGAATATCGTTTTTTGCGCTGTCTTTTTTCTCATCTAGCTTCTTGTTTATAGACGAAAACTGGTCTGTAACTGTTTTTACCTTATCAGACACTTCCTTGCCGCCCCTGTCCTTCAGGTATTTAAGGCTTTCCGCTGCATCCTTAAGATAGGCTTTGGCGCCTGCCCAATCTTTGTTCTCAACACTTCTGACGGCCTCCCAAAAATCTGACCGAGCCCTAACAACAGGAGCATCCCATTCATCGTATTCAAAGACGACCAGTCTGTTTTGGATGTCAGCCAAACTTTGGTTCGCGGCAGCGGCATCCTTGTTGTCCAGAGCCTCCAGAGCTTTCTGCAAGTCAGCCTTGGCCCCTCTGACATCAAGAGAAGCTCTCGTGAAAACAAAATCTATGTCCATTGGAGTCGAGGAGCCCTTTGCGGCAGCTTGAGCAGCAGCTTCTTTTTTAGCCTGTTTTATTGGAAACAGGACTGATTCTGATTCATCCATTTCCGAATAAACAGGAACAATCAATTTTTTAACCGTCCGTTTATCTGTGTAAGTGGTGTCCCCAGATTTTATTGTAGCATCGACATCAAATGTAGGGGCTGCATTCTCAATGATCTTGACTAAAGTCAATCCCTTGTTCACATCCTGTTTTGCTGCCTCAAGATCATTGTTCCTCAGGTCCTGACGAGCTCCATGCACATGGGTCAGAATCCTGCCAGCCGCTTCGGAAAGGGCTCTGTACTCAGAATCGGTAAGTTTCTTCTGTGGAGTCACCTTTATGGTGGAGGTAATGTTTTCATCCGCCAAGGCTGCCCGGTCAGTGACAACATTCAGGCACAGGGCGCTTGCGCAGAACATCAGAACAAAGAGTGAAGGCCTCTTAATCATTTTGAAATAGTCCCCTTTCTTTAATAGTTCATTTAACTTTGTGGCAAGAAAGATGCACGCGCGGTGAATCTTGCCTTCAATTTCTTAACGACAAGCCAATTTAATTTTGGTTCTTGTCATAAGCGCCTAAACAGTCTGAAAGAAATTTTCGCGGACATACCTCGCAATAGCGGGCGCAGAAGTGAAGCCAGGACTGTCGATGCCTGCCAAATGAATTATTTTGTCGCATCCTCTATCTCTACCGATGAAAAAATCGGGATGACCATTAAGCCTTGCCTGAATTCCACCAAAATTTGGCGTCAAATCGGAAGCTTTCAGCCCAGGAAAAAAACTTGTGTGTTGAATAAACTCTCCAGGTTCAACCATTGGCGTAATATAGTCATGCTGGCTCTTTACCTGGGTCAATTTTGGACCGACCATAACGGTGTCCCCGATTTGAATTTTGCCATCAACATAATCAAACATGGGGGTCAAATGCACACCCACGGTATGCTGTAAACCGAAAGGAGTTTGAATGGTTTTGGGAGTTGGGTAAATATTTGTACCATTGTACTCTAATTCTTGACGCGCTCCTCGCCTGAATTTCATGGAATCACCTCGTATGAGAGCCGTCTTGAGGGGGAAATTATTATCAACCATTCTCGCTAAATTGACAGCATCTACGCCCGCGGCGTTAACCAACTTTTCGGGTTTTACCCAATCAACATTACCATCGCGATATCTTATCTTAATAAGTGGGTTGCCTCCTTCGACGGCAAGATCGATAACTTCTGTTCCAACCATAAATTGAACACCCTGGTTTGAAGCTAGAAAATAGACTTGTCTAACCAGAGAAGTAGGTTCAAAGACTCCAGAGGTTGGAATCAACAGAGCTGAAATCGCTCGAACATTTGGTTCCAGTTCATGAAGTTCTTTCCGTGAGATTCTCCTGACACCCGGTACGCGATTTTCAATGGATCGTTTAAGATGAAGATCAAGTTTTTCGTCTTCTTTTTTGTTGGTGGCAACCATGATCTTTCCAACTCTGAAATAGGGCAACGCGTAGCGCGTACAAAACTCGTGCCAAAGTCGGTTTCCTTCTACACAGAACCTTGCTTTAAGTGGGCGCGTCAAGGTGTCGTAGTTGATTCCTGCGTGATTGACCCCGGAATTTCGCGATGACTGATTCTCCCCTCGAGTAATCCCCGCGTTTTTTTCAAACAAAAATATTTCCTTCTGCGTTCTGGATAGCTCTAATGCTATCCAGCACCCCACGACACCTCCGCCTATAATGGCGACACCTATTTTCTCAGCCAAATGAGTACCCACCTGCAAGTATTAAACAATATTGGTTCAAGCCAAGAACAGCATAACGAAGTTCTTAGTAATTCGAAATTAGAATCCATACAAAAAAATTGATTCGAAGGTGAACCTTCTTTTGCGCTTGGGCATCTAAACCAACAAGAAAAAAGAACCAATCCCGGAAAACGGAGGAAATATACAATGAGCGCAACAGGAGAGTTCGTAGGTAATATAAATGAAGGCGTTGGGCAGAGAATTGAAAATCAAAATTATAGGCCCAACATAGAGGTATGGCCGGAAGAAGATGATTTCGGGCGATGGGTTGCATCTCATCAAGATAGGGTTAGATCCGTAATTTGCAATTCGCCTGAGTTTGCCGATTCGCCTTTCTGTGGTAGGGGAGCGCATTAGTAAGCTAATAATTTTATAGAACTTTCACAATTGTTAGTACGCCCAGCTCTGGAAATAATTAGATAAATTGCTTATGACGGTAATGGTTGGAGATGGGCAAATTGATATAACTAATGCCCGTTTCAGGTCGATGACGAATTTAGGACAATCGATCCTGAAACGGGTTAAATTTTTTAATGGTTCGATTTTAATGGGAAACATGTTGAATTTTCGAGATAGATTATCTTTCCACCTGGAAATATGCGTTCAATACTTCTCCGAATGTTTCAGATGATTCTTCCAGTTTTCCAGATACAATTCGGCAAGCTCTTTTGATTTGATAATAATTACATTCTCTGCATTATGATGCTCGGCAGCCTTGGTGAAGTTGAAAGACCCTGTAATTACTGTGTTTCGGTCCAGGATCATGATCTTGTTATGCGCTATAGTATGTTGGCTATCAATGAAGGTAGGAATTCCAGAATGAGTAAAGAACTTAGCTGGGTTATATTTTTCTGCAACCTGCGTTCCATCAAGGATCACCTGGACATCAATTCCTCTCTTGTGGGCAGACAGAAGCGCTTTTGCAATAGCTTTAGAGGTGAAAGAATACGCCTGAACCAGTATCTCTGATTTCGCCGAATCTATTTGGCGGACAATGGCTCTGGTACAGCCGCCATCTGGGCTAAAATAAACTTCTACTGGAGTGTTGTTCAGGATGAGGCTTGCGCTGTAACAGTTCTGCCAAGCCAAAGATATTGACAGTAAGGCGGTTACGACGATCGAAAGTAATCTTTGCAATCTCACAATTTACCTCCTGTGAATTACACGTTCAACTTGATAAAGAGGCGCAGCTTTTGTAGAACCCCAACTATCGCATATTTTCAATCAAGTATGGCAACATTCAAAGACAAATCATGCCGACCACCATCAAAATTACTTGCCAAATTACGGAGCTGGGATTTGTTCATTCATTTTCGAATTAGGACTCTCATCTTCTGAAGTCTCCTGCGATAAGGAAAAGAGCCATCAACTTGCTGGCGCCATATTTCCCTCAATACTTTCACAAGTCTACAAAACATGGGGACATTGATTTTAGTGCTGGAAACAATTAAGTTAATATCTGTGAGTATATATGACTAACTGTAGGGCATTGGATGCTGTGGATCAGAAGCGCCTGCCGAAGTGTTTTTCGACTGTCACAGACGCTCATGTCCATCTTTTCCCTGATCCAATTTTTCAGGCGATCTGGCGGTGGTTTGACCAATTCGCATGGCCTGTTCGCTATAAGCTAACATCTCCTCAAATAATAGAATTTCTTTTGTCCAGGGAGGTAAATCGTGTAGTGGGGTTACATTACGCGCATAAACCGGGGATGGCCAGACAATTGAACACTTATATGGCCGGTCTGTGCAGGGCTAATTCCCGGTTGACAGGTACCGCTACTGTCTTCCCTGGTGAAAAAAACGCTGCGGATATTTTGAAGGAAGCCTTTGGATTGGGGCTTGCCGCAGTGAAACTTCACGCTCATGTGCAATATTTCGCTCCGGATGACTCTGTAATGCACGAAATATACGAAACGTGCGCCAATTATGACAAACCCCTGATAATGCATGTCGGTAAGGAACCCAAAAACCCGAACTTCCCATACAAAAGAGATCCTTACCAAACCTGCGACGCAGACAAACTGGAACAGGTTCTGAAGGACTATCCGAGTCTGAAAATTTGTGTGCCACACCTTGGGGCTGATGAATTTGATCAGTATAAACGATTATTGGAAAGCTACGATAACCTGTGGCTCGATACGGCAATGGTTCTCGTGGATTACGTGCCAGGTTTCAAAGTTCCGAGATTGACGGAACTCCGATCGGACCGAATCATGTTTGGAACAGATTTTCCGAATATCCCTTACGCATGGGACACAGAAGTCCGCCAGCTGGGAAAACTTCAACTTCCGCATGATTTTCTGGCAGGTATTCTTGATCGTAATGCGGCTGAGTTTCTGTCCGGGAACATATAGACTGGCGGCCACTGTGTCTGGGTTTGAAAGGCCCTCCTCGATCACACTACTTAAAAGCATTATCGGTCAAAAGGCTACTTTCTTTTTTTCGCTTCCTGAACTTGTCGTTCCAGATATTCCTGTAGCGCGAGGGCGTTATTGTACTGCTCGTCTTTTGCGCTATAAACCAGGGTCAGCCCTTGTTCCACCTGTTTGATAACAGGATCTAATGTGCTGTGTTTGCTCTCCAACTCAGCAAAATATCTTTCTTTAAAATCATTCCATTTCTCAGGATCATGGTTGAACCATTTCCTCAGTTCATCGCTTGGAGCAGCTTCCTTGAGCCATATATCAATCCGGGCTTTTTCCTTTTTTACTCCCCGTGGCCAAAGCCTATCTACCAGGGCTCTATAGCCATCATCCGCAGCGGGTTCGTCATAAATCCGTTTTACCCTTATCATGTATCTTTCTCCCTTCAATTGGAATCGGAGCAAGAAGTGATAATTTTCCCGTACATGATCAGAGAAAAAGTCTCGCTAGGTTTGAGGAATGTTTCAATATGGATCAATTTTTCTGGACAGCCTGTCCATAGCTATTAACTATAACATTTACAATGATTCTTGTCATGGAAGCTTGTCGCGGCAAATTTGTCACATGCATGGAGCGAAACCACAGAAATGCTTTATCAGAATTAGTAAAAACAGGGGATAATTTTCTCATGAATGCCTACACTACTCCTGAGTGGTCACGGTCTGCATTGCTGACCATTGATG
The DNA here is from genome assembly GCA_049967315.1 of Desulfomonilaceae bacterium. Taxonomy (GTDB): domain Bacteria; phylum Desulfobacterota; class Desulfomonilia; order Desulfomonilales; family Desulfomonilaceae; genus CAJBEZ01. The sequence goes on along the minus strand of JBMFSZ010000064.1, from coordinate 4,954 downwards.
TTCAGGAAGACTTCGCTGTTCCGGGCTCGTCTGCCTTTATTAGCGGAACCGCCGAGATTGTTCCTACCCTCCAACGTTTGGTCGCGTCGTACCGAGAGGCAAAATTGCCAGTTATTCATGTCGTTCGCCTGTATACAGAAGACGGCGCTAATGTTGACCTCTGCCGACGTCAGAAAATTCAGGAGGGAACAAAGATAGTGATACCCAAAACTAAGGGCTCACAAATTGTCAACGATCTACTCCTATGCTCTTCCCTCTCTCTTGATACGGAAATTTTACTTTCAGGCAAGCTGCAAACTATCGGTCGTAGGGAATGGATAATGCACAAACCTCGATGGGGAGCTTTTTACAAGACTCCCCTGGAAGGACATCTTCGACGCCAAGGGATTAGTACTGTCGTGTTTTCCGGCTGCAATTTTCCGAACTGTCCTCGAACCAGTACATATGAAGCGAGTGAACGAGACTTTCGGATTGCCCTCGTCACGGACGCCATTTCCGGCATTTACGCCCGTGGTGTCGACGAACTCGTCAATATTGGGGTTACCTGTCTGACTGCCGACAATATGATCAAGAATTTGGAGTCACTGTAATTGATGGTCGCGTCCTTTGACTCGAGCCAATCTGTCGTTTACTCACACTATTTATGTCGGCTGATTGGGGGGCTTCAAGATGATTCGGCAGTCTGCAATCACTGCGCCCTTGCCTTTTTCGTAAACCATCAATGGATTGACATCGAGTTCATGAATCTCTGGATGATCCATCACCATGTCGGAGAGACTGACAAGAGATCGTTCCAGAGTCTCAACATCCAGAGGAGGTTTGCCTCGATATCCTTGCAGTATTTTTGTTCCTTTGATCCCATTAATCATTCTATGGGCTTCATCGCGCCCAATGGGCGCAACACGAAAGACAACGTCCCGGAAAATTTCTACAAAGATGCCTCCCAGTCCAAACATTAGCAGCGGCCCGTACATGGGGTATCTGTTCATACCTAGAATAATCTCCTGACTTTCCTGTTCCGCCATTTTCTGGATGAGGACCCCATCAATCTCCGCATTGGGAAAATGTTCCAACCCCCGTTGTATGATTACCTCGAATTCCTGCATTGCTGTCTTACCGTCATTTACATTCAGGACAACGCCACCCACATCAGATTTGTGTAATATTTGCGGAGAGACTATCTTCATGGCAACTGGGCCACCGATTGATTCAACAAATTTTTCAACATCTTCCTTAGTCTTGGCCACAGTAAGAGGGAGGGTTTGAAATCCGTAGCACTCAAGTAACTGTTGGGCTTCTAAAGGCCCCATGTTGGAGCGGCCCGCCGCCAGAACGCTCCTCACAATTCCACAAGCTCGATCCTTATCGTGAACCAGCGTGAATTCATCTAGAAATTGACGATTCACCCAACGGGAGAATTGATAAAGCGCTCCAAACGCCTGCGCAGCGTGCTCAGGGAAACGAAAAACCGGGAGCCCCTTCTCCTGTAGATAATTCACTCCGGCAGAAACATCAATAACCCCCATGAAACAGCAAAGAATGGGCTTGGGGGTATTCTCTGAAATCCTGGCTATCACCTGCGCCGTACCCAAAACGTTGGTCATGGATTGAGGGGTGAGAATTACAATAGCCCCATCAACACCATCGTCCTCAATTACAGCAGTAAGCGCACTTTCATATCTGTCTTCCGGAGCGTCACCGATGACATCCACGGGATTGTGCACATTCGCCGTAGGCGGTAGATGACTTTCCAGCGTGTGAACAGTATCCGGGTCAAATTTTGCGAGTTCCAGGCCGGACGAAATTGTCATATCCGTTGCTACGATACCCGGCCCTCCGGCATTGGTAATAATCCCCACATGATTTCCGGCTGGAATTTTTTTGCATGAGAATGTAGCAGCGTAGTTGAAAAGATCCTCGATGGAATCCGCTCGTATAATTCCTGTCTGCTGGAAAATCGCCTCATAGATGGCGTCAGACCCTGCCAGGGATCCCGTATGGGAAGCGGCCGCATGCTGTCCGTCGACTGTTCTTCCGGACTTTATAACGAGAATAGGGGTTGGCTTATGCCCGGAAGTAATATGCTTTGCTGTCTTTATGAATTCCGGACCTCTGCTAATCTCTTCCAGATAGACCATGATGACGTGCGTTTCCGGATCCTGATGCAGAAAATGGAGTAATTCCTGTTCATCAACATCAGCCTTGTTGCCGATTGAGATGAATTTCGAAAAACCAAAGTCTCTTTCCGCCGCAAAATCAAGTACGGCGGTACATAAAGCTCCACTCTGGGATATAAATGATATATGGCCAAAAGCCGGCATGTGGGTAGAAAAGCTGGCATTTAGGCGAACAGCAGGGTGAGGGTTGATGACTCCCAGACAGTTGGGGCCAATCATCCGTATCCCTGATCGCTGACACGTAGCTACAATTTCATCCTCAATTTTACGTCCATCCTCACCAACTTCCCTGAAACCCGCTGATACAATTACGATACCCTTTATTCCTTTTTCAGCAGCCTCTTCCACCGCGCTCAGGGCCGACTTCGGAGGGAGAACAATGATAGCCAGGTCGACTGATTCAGGTAATTCGGAAATCGAAGGATATGCCTTTACAGATCTTACGTACCTCGCCCTTGGATTCACAGGGTACAAGGTCCCTTGATAATCGCCCTGCAATATGTTCACGAAAATGTCGTGACCGACTTTTCCAGGGGTTGTGGAAGCGCCCACGACCGCCACGGATTGGGGAGAAAATATAAAGTCAAGTTCACTCATGTGTTTTCCTTTCGAAGCGCCAGTGAGACGATAGCTTGCACAGATCTCTGAATCAATTTAGCTACTCGTATTCTGTGAATCAGGTCTTTCCTATTTGAATATATTTTAAATTGCATCCTTGCCAATAATATTTTCGTTAGACTAAAAGGAGCATTCAGAATTATTATGACCCTTGGAGTAGTTAATGGTTCAGAAGAAAGCTGTTTTGGCCAGTATTAGAGAAAATGAGCGGGAGTTTAGGAAAAACCTAATCATTGACTCTGCTATGCTCCTATTTTCCAAAATGCCCTTCGACAAGGTCGGGATGAGAGACATAGCCGCTGAAGCAGGGATTTCTCCGGCATCAATCTACAGATATTTTGCCAATCGTGATGATTTGTTTGTAGAGGCCCTGAGGAGGGAGAGTCAAATCATCGAGCAGGAAATCAGACATCTTAAAGATAGTAGCCCCGAAGTCTCGATAGAACAAATAGCTGCTTCATTTGTAAAGTATTTATTTAAGCACTCGACTTTTTTCGAAATGATGATTTACTTCATGGTTACCGGGAAAATAGGCTCAGAGGCTCTGGAAAAGTTCAACGAAGCGGAACGTAGACTACTGAATGTTTTCGACGAGATTTTCATAAGTATCGGCGCGACCGGAGAAATCAGGCTACTTTCTCATGCTTTTTTCGCGTCACTAAATGGGATCCTGATTACCTTCCGAAATTATCCCGGCAGATATCCTGAAGACACCGAAAAACACTCTCTCAGGCTAGCTGGTATTATTGCAAATACCTTCCGGAAGGCTGTCTCGTGAATCTCTAGTTGCTTTTCCCAATACTAAAACCAGTTTTATCGATCAACCGGACTTCTTGAGCGCATGCTTCATGATTTTCCCGACAGGATTTCTGGGTAAGGAGTCAACAAATCTAACCTCTCTCACGCATTTGAAAGAGGCTAGCTTTTCTTTGCACAGTCGGACCAGATCCGACGACTCAACAGTAGAATCAGCCCTTTTTACTACATAAGCTACCGGGATTTCTCCCCATCTGTCGTCCTGCACTCCAACCACCGCTACCTCGTAGACATCCGGATGCTGCATGATTACGGCTTCTAGTTCGGCTGGATATATGTTTTCTCCACCGCTGATAATCATGTCTTTGAGCCGATCCACCACCGTGAGAAATCTCTCTTCGTCAAATTTGCCTAGGTCACCAGAACGATACCAGCCATCAACGATAGATTCGCTCGTAGCCTGAGGATTATCCCAGTATCCCTTAAAAACAAATGGCCCCTTGCAAAGAATTTCCCCGACTTCTCCTTCTGATTTTTCGATACCTGTTTCAGGATCTATCACTTTTATCTGTGAATAGAAAATTGATTTCCCCTGTGTGTGGCACTTATCCAGTGGCATGCTATGGAGCCAAAAGGTTACTCCACCTGAAAACTCGGTGATGCCATAAACCTGTTCTACCTTGACATCCATATCCAGATACGCCCTGATCAAAGATTCCGGAACAGCGGAGGCGCCACACATCACCCATCTCAGACTCGACGGATCCACATTCGCATTCCTGGCCACCATCAGCATGGCCTGAAGCATTACTGGAACAGACATCATGCTCGTTATTCTTTCTGAGGAGATGGTGTTCCAAACAGTCTGAGGTTCAAAATTAGGAGCGAAAATAGTTGCGGCTCCTTTGTGTATATTGGTGATCAGAGGAACGAGGCCCCCAATGTGAAAAATTGGAGCGACCAGCAAAAAACGATCCCTAAAATTCCAGTCCAGTGTGTGCGAAAGCCCAAAAGACGACCAGATCAGATTGTTGTGAGTCAGTATAGCTCCTTTGGGTTTTCCGGTGGTGCCTGAGGTGTACATTATTACCGCAGGATCGTCTCCACTAGTTACCAATGTCGGTTCTGTCTCAGTTTCCCCGCCAACCGCTTCTTCAAACTCCGGATCATTGCTTTGACCGTTTTTCCTCAGATAAGATTGTACTGGCACCGTTTTTCTGAGTTGGTTTATGGTTCCGCCGAAATCCGCGTCGTACAAGAGGAACGAAGCCCTGCAGTTGTTAAGGATATAATTCAGTTCCGGAACCTGTAATCGCCAGTTAAGGACCACAGCAACGCATCCGGCTTTAGCCGCGCCATAAATTGCTACTGCGAGGTGCTCGTTGTTTTTGCAAAGAATGGCT
>JBMFSZ010000063.1:0-12179 GCA_049967315.1 Desulfomonilaceae bacterium | reverse complement strand
GCTCGAAGTCTGGTGGAAAAGATACCTGAGCTTCAAAATGTCAACAAAGGTTGCCTTGAAGACACATCTGGTTTTGTGAAGGATGTCTTGCGGGGATTTATTGATGAAACTTCTGACAAGTCTATTGAGTCGTTTGAGAACTCATTGGGCATGCGCATGGTTCGAGTCCCGGAAGGATCATTTGTGATGGGCAGTTCGGAGGCCGACATTTCCTGGGCCATGACCGTTTTAGCTCGGGGACAGCCTGTTTCGCTGGAAAATGAGTATCCGTTTCACAAGGTAAGGATTTCCAAACCTTTTTTCATGGCGGACACACCAGTTACGGTACGCCAATTTCAAGCCTTTATTGATGACACCGGATATATAACTGACGCTGAAGAGGATAATGGGGGAGAAGTTTTCGATACCAAGGAAAACCGATTCGTTCGTAGGGAAGGCAGTTCGTGGAGAAACCCAGGCTGGAGAATTGAACCGGACCAGCCAGTAGTGATGATAACTTACAACGACGCTGTGGCCTTTTGCGAATGGTTATCTGCAAAAGAGCATTCCCCCTATAAATTGCCTACTGAAGCCCAGTGGGAATATGCCGCAAGGGGAGGTCTTCCTATGAAGCAATTTCCGTGGGGAGATCAGCTACCGGATGGCAAGAGAGCTAATTATGCTGACAGCAACACTGATTTCGAATGGCGCGATCGCGACGTTAACGATGGCTATAAATTCGTCTCTCCTGTAGGCAGTTATGCCTCGAACGGATTTGGCTTATACGATATGGCTGGCAACGTCCTGGAGTGGGTTCGGGATTTTTATCAGGAAGACTACTATCGATATACTCCCGAAATTGATCCGGAAGGTCCGGGTCAGGGAGAAAACATGGTTATGAAGGGTGGGGATTTCACTTCTGGCGCAGTAAGCCTCCGATGTGCTTTTAGGGGATGGGCCAAGCCCGACCTAGCTCTTTACAATGGTGGTTTTAGAGTAATAATGGACACCAGTTCTCCCCAGAGGCCTTTCCATTTCAGCGAAAATTTCTTGACCCAACAATGGGTACCCAATCCCGAGCAAAGGGAAGTAGCTCAGGCTTTGGCCCGGGAAAAGGAACGAAGTCTGAAAAATTCCGATCGAGACGCAGGTTCCAAAGCTGACAAATCGGAAAGTGTGGAGACTAGCGGTGTCTTGATAATGGAATTTACACCCAAATCCGACGCCAAGAAATTTGGGGTGCTCAAAGGAGACGTAATTATTGAATATGACGGAGTTACTAATCTGGATTGCGACAAGCTAATCGCTCTTACAGCACGTACTAAAAAAGAACGGAGACGACCGATTATCAAATTAGTGAGAGACGGTTCTATATATTCTGTACAGGTTCCAGCAGGGTCGCTGGGAATTTCGATTACCGATACAGTGATACGCGGACCGTTCAAACAAGACGGATTTGAAAAGGACAGTGGCCAACCGAATCGTGCAAATGGCAAAAAGAAAAAACAGTGGATGTAAATCTCTCGCGATGATCAAGGATGGTATTTTGAAGCAGCAATTCCCATGTCGAGTATGGAATATTTTGACCTATGCAATTTATTGATTCAAAAAAAAGTGGATTTTAAAAATAAATGTGATAGAGGAGTTCAAAATACCTGACTGGGAGACTTTTGATGAAAAAGGCTATAGTCATTTGTTCAGTTATAATTTTAACAGCCGTAATTTCCATTAGTTCTTCTGCCGAAAACAAGAACCCCGAACTCATAGTGGTTAAACCTGCTACCAGCCAACCAGCCAAGGAAATACCTGTCGAGGGCTCAGTCGATAATGGTCAATACGCCAATCCTAGCCCTCGGGAACAGCTATACGTATTTTGGTTGCTGGGACAAGTAATTAGTTATCCGATTGACAAAATCGAGTCTTACGTAACGAAAAAACTTTATTCGCTGGAAATGCCTAAATTGGTACCTGCAGCCGCGACCAACGCTCGGCCGAGTGTTAGTCCGTTCGACGCCTTGAATCGTCGAGAAATTCCCCCTGCTCCCCCGGTACAGGATCCGACAAATCTTCCACGTTAAACCTGAGAAAACAGGGGCGTTTATCTACGCGCTTAATTTGCTCTTCGCATGGCATTTTGGGCATTGCATGTAACGCCCCTCTTTCTTAGATGTTTTTTCCTCCATCAAATTAGAATCACAATCAGGGTTGGCGCATTTTGCGGGTATTGGTTTATTCCACATAGAGAAGTCGCACTTTGGATACTGATCACATCCGTAAAAAGCTCGTCCTCTCTTCGTCCTCTTATAGATCAAAGCCCCTTCGCCACATTTGGGACATTGAGCTCCAGTTGAAACGGGGCTGGCGCTTTTACATTCCGGATATCGCGAACATGCGAGGAATGGCCCTGATCGGCCTTGCCTTATGACCATAGGAGCCCCACAGGCGCAGATTTTGTCAGTGGGCACTGGAACAGATTTCATAGGTGCTTCCGAAGCCAGTTTTTTCGTGTAGCTGCAGTCGGGGTAAGATGGACATCCCAAAAACAAGCCGTACCTTCCCGCTCTGATCAAAAGTCTGCTTCCACATTCAGGGCAAAACTCCTTTGTGATGACCCCATCCCTTTTGATATTAGTCATGTTTTTTTTGGCCTCAGAAAATGCTGAATTAAAGGGCCCATAAAATTGTCCTAGTATTTGGGGCATGGTTTCGGCGCCATCTTCTATGAGATCTAGCGATGACTCCATCTCTGCGGTGAATTGTGGGTTTACGAGGTCCGGAAAGCTGTCAACGAGTAAAGACGCTATTATCCTGCCAAGAACAGTTGGCTCGAATTTTTTATCCACTATTTCTACGTATTTTCTTTTCTGAATGGTGGTTACAATTTCGGCATATGTTGATGGGCGACCAATGCCACGCTCTTCGAGTTCCTTGATTAACGATGCCTCGTTAAAGGCTGGGGGTGGTTGAGTAAACCTCTGACGGGGAATTAGAGAAACTAGCTGAAGGACGTCACCTTCATACAGATCCGGAATGACCGCTCCAGAATTTTCTTTATCTTCACATGCTGCGCTACCGTCATCGTCTGCGGAGATAGCGTAGATCCTGGTGAATCCGTCGAACTTCATTACCGAACCAGTCACCCTGAACAGAAGGTTATCTGCCGTGATGTTGGCGGTGGTCATATAGAATATTGCTGGCGCCGCCTGACTAGCCAAGAATCTGTTCCAGATCAGCGTGTAAAGGTCTCTTTGCTGTTTGTCAAGGAAGGGGGCCACGCGTTCGGGGGGGAAATCCAATGAGGTCGGCCTAATAGCCTCATGGGCTTCCTGAGCCCCTTTCTTGCTTTTGTAAAAGTTGGGCTCGAGAGGCACGTATTCAGGACCGAAATTTGTTTGCAGAAACTTCCGGGCAGCATCCATAGCTTCTGGCGCAATACGGGGGGCATCAGTTCTCATATAGGTAATTAGCCCGACTGACCCCTCTTGGCCGAGTTCCACGCCCTCATAAAGCTGTTGCGCGACCCTCATGGTCCTGCTTGGGGCCATTCTAAGTTTTCTCGAGGCTTCTTGCTGAAGGGTAGAAGTAATGAAAGGGGGAAGTGGTTTGCGGGCCCTTTCCCTGCGCTTTACGTCTCTGACCTTGAATGTCTGCGACTCCGCACGCCGGGCTACCTGAGAAGCGGTGTTGATGTTACCTATTTCAGCCTTGGCCCCGTCAACTTCCACGAGTTTCGCTTCGAAAGAGGGGGAACCGCTTTTTGAAAGGTTAGCGGAGATACTCCAGTATTCTGTAGGAACGAAAGTTTCTATCTCTAATCGTCTGTCAACTATTAATCTCAACGCCACAGATTGTACCCGGCCGGCGCTCAAGCCGTATTGAACCTTGTCCCACAGCAAGGGACTAATTTGGTAGCCCACTATTCTGTCCAGAATGCGCCTCGCTTGCTGAGCGTTATACCTGTTTTCGTCGAGTTTCGATGGATTGGCGACGGCTTCTCTGATGGTTTTCTTGGTCAACTCATTGAAACGTACTCTGAAAATTGAGCTGGCCGGTTTACCAAGTTCTTCGCTTAAGTGCCACGCTATCGCTTCGCCTTCTCTATCAGGGTCTGTCGCCAGGAGCACCCGGGAAGATTTTTTGGCCAAGCTCCTCAATTCAGAAATGATCTTTTCTTTTCCTGGGATGATTTCATAGTAAGGTTTGAATCCGTTATCTACATCTACACCAAGAACTGGTCCGGTCCATTTTCTTGCTCCGTTCGAGCGATCCTTGGATTTCTGGGCCGTTTGAGGAAGATCCTTGACGTGACCGACGGAAGCTTTTACTTCAAAATTTGGGCCGAGATATTTTTTTATTGTTTTGGCTTTGGCAGGTGATTCGACCACAACCAGCGTTTTTTCTTCTGAATTTTTCATCCTATTGCCTAAAATAAATTTGGACTCATAATAATTTGGGCCAGCGCACGTTCAACATCAGATGGCCCTGCCTAAACAAATTCTAATTAGTCTATCCCTAGAGCAAAAAGCTTTAAGTTCAAAAGCCCAAAGTGTCAACTAAATTCAGGAACGGTCTGCCAACTCTTGTCGGAGACATTTCTTCCCTGTTCCGAACCGCAGCTCTTTGTCATGCGCTTAAATCTGTTACGAAATCTGTTAAAGTCAAGTCATTGTATTACCCGTGAAAACAGTTTACCTGGATTTTGCCGGACTAGACCTAATAGTTCAAGTTCTAGAAGGGCTCCCGAAAGCCGGCCTGGGTCAACTTGCAAACTCTCACAAATTGTATCAATGGAGGTGAGATCGGAGTCCAGGAAATCAAGAATTCTTTTTCCCAGGTCAGAAAGTTCCGTCTCCTCTTGCACAACTGACAAGTTGTTGTGGTGAATTTCACTCCCCTTTCCTTTGAAGTCGCATGTTGAAAGAGAGGTTAGTATATCCTCTGCCGATTCCACTAAACCAGCCCCCTGTTTGATAAGAAAGTGGGGGCCCTTGGAACGCTCGTTTGTGACGTTCCCAGGGACTGCGAAGACATCCCTGTTTTGATCCAGACCGTGGAACGCTGTGATCAGTGATCCACTTTTTTTGGCAGCCTGCACGACCACGACAGCCTTTGATAGTCCCGAAACTATCCTGTTGCGTCTAAAAAAATTCGTTTTCAAAGGCTCTACTCCGGGTCTAAATTCGCTAATGACGGCGCCGCTTTCAGCCAGATGGTCAATAAGAGCGGCGTTTTCTTTTGGGTAGATTATATCGAGCCCGCATCCAATTACGGCTATAGAGCGTCCCCCTTCTTTGAGCGCAGTTTGGTGGCATACAGTATCTATCCCTCTGGCCAAGCCGCTGACAATGGTGAACGAGGCCCTGACTAGATCCCTAGTTATTGATCTGGCGAATTCCACTCCATATCTCGTCGGATTCCTGGTGCCTACCATTGCTATCGCTTGAGAGTCTTCAGGGAAAAGCGAACCCCTGACGAACAGAATCGCAGGTGGATCATAGATATCAGTTAAGTTTGTAGGGTAGTCGTGTCCCCATCTGGTAACTATTTTCGCTTTGAGACCCTCAAGCAGAGTTATATCTTTTTGTATTTGCTCGTACGGCGGTTCGAACGAGGCCACAGCTTTACACAGGCGTTCTGGCAACCCTGTCTTTTGCCTAATTTCTGTGGCGGATGCCTGAAGAACACTTCTCGGATTTCCGAAAGACTCTATGAGCCTTGACATAGTTAGAGGCCCAACTAGAGGAACTCTTTCAAGAGTTAACCAATCGGAAATCTCGTGGGAATGATTTACCGGTGTGAGATCCATGTGAACTATATCCCCCCAATTTATTATGTGACAAGATATTGATGCTATTGCTGAATCTGATAGCTTCGAACGAGTTAATCGTCGCTAGTTAATAGACAGCTAGCTGATTATGGGATAATACCTGACATTTTAATTCCTTAATACGGTACCACTCATAGGCCTGGACGCTTTTACCAAAGGAAATATTAAATAACCATTTTTGATCAGACCATGACACTCGACTATTATGCCAGTTATAAGATCTGATCCCACGTTGGTTATTTCGATTTGCCCCTCTAGGGGTTTGTTGATCCTCGATTGATGGACTCCATATCGATTGCAGTAGCGGGAGACAGGGTGAGGTAGTATCCCGAAACGGTCTCCTTCGCGTATCATGCCTAGCTTGGAATTTGAACACCGAACATAAACAAGGTCATTTTCCTTATAAAGTGAGCGTGTCCCTAATGGCGAATCCACAATTTCCCCCCAGATCGTGTTCGAATGGTTGATTTTAGCCTTGGAATGAGGGATTTCTGTTTCGGGGCGCCCCCCCTGTGTTACATTTTTTGACGTAAGATCAGCAGCCCTGCAAATATCATTTTGACAAATTATTAGCCCCCACCAAAGACACATTGTGCAAGCAAAAAAAATTTTAGTCAGTTGTACGCCTAATATTCTAGGCTGTACTTCTGACATATTCTTGACAGTTTTGCAGTTGCAATCATGAACCGGTGGACTATTTGACTTCATCATTGTCGCTATGGGATGACTTATCATAATTAATCCACCAATTATATTAAAAAATTACAATGTAAATGTTAACTATTACATGATTAAAACGTGATATCTCCTCGGTTCTTTATAACTAATACTCTAAAATGTCAAGCTCGGCATTAGTAAGGCCCTGGTTAGATCTGAAATTTCAGCAGGTCATAGACATAATAAGGGACTCCACTGGCGCCAAAACCAGGTCTCGAGGCGTAACTCTCTGAGCGAAATCTTCGATTGAACAACCGCTTACCTGTTCTTCAAGTTTTTCTACGACCTCATGATACCTTCCCCCTAATGCTTTTAGTACATTAAGCTTTTGTGATACTGACGCCTGTGTTACGAACTCCACGTGTAAAAGCCCCAGATTTTTGCATTCCCCCGAGTCGTCACCAAATAGCGGTACTACGAGTAGGCTTTCCTGGCCACCTTTCCCTGAACTCAGCACAACCCTTCGAAGTCTCAGAGCGGTTCTTTTGCTCCCAGCTGCCGGATTCGGAACGTCATATCTCGAGGGGATACCTTGAGAGCAGCCAAAACGAGCAGTCACCTGTATGTTAGCGAATTCGCTTACAGGTCCTTCTGCCGTCAATTCGCTATCTACTCGATAAAGCATGCCACCAACGACTTTTTCAACTACTTGGGAAAGTGCCTTTATGACCCGTTTATCGTATTCTTTGACCCATCCTGCTTGAACTCCTAATTCCTCCATCGCCTTCAACAGTAGGGAAGGTATAGCATCTTGAGGTCTGGAAATTCCTACCGTCACGGTTTTGGCCTGATGTCGAATCGAATCAATTGGCCGCGTCATTTCCTCAATTGCCTTGCTCAGGATTACTATACCCTCATTGATCAGGGTTTCCCTGTCATCGACTATTTCCTCACAAACGGAGAGTTTCGTGGAATAGGCGGCCAGGATGGCAGCGGTAGATGCGGGTAACGCAGCGTTCATTTCACCGTTGGAAATCATCTTTAGTATATTATTTAACCCTTTTTGAAGTTCTGTGAAGTCCCATGTTACGGGATTTTCCAGAAATCTTGTAAGGAGAGATCTTATGTCTCTCAATTTGTTGGATTGGGAATCGATTGTCTTGGCCGTATGAAAACCCCACAAATGTCCAGCCACTGTGGCAATGACAAAGCCTAGATCTCCTCCGACCAAGGGGAGTTCAATCACGCCTTCAGCATGGTCGAGAAATCGCTTTTCACCTTGGGCGCAGAACACCAAGGGCCTTCCTGAATGCGCCTTGAATATTGCTACCTCTTTGGCCGTGTCCTGAACAATTTGCTCTGGGAGATCGTTTGCTATTACCAGGGTTAGAGGTTCGGTGGATAGATCTATATGTTTTTTGTCCTCGGTGAAATCGCATGGGATGGACTTGTAACACAGTTCGCTCAGTTTTATTCTGATTTCATCGGCCGCAATCTTATTTGGTCCATTGCCCACCACTGCCCAGTTTCGACTACTCGGTCCATAAAGCTCGGCCAGATTTCGTATTGAATCATCCTGCTTCAGAACCGATTCTATTAGTTCCGGAAGCTCCTCCAGCGATTTGATCTCCTGATAGATGTGTTCGTCCGAGGCGGCATTAAATTCTTTTGCAAGGAGAATAGCTGTAAGTTTACCTGCGGCCACCTGCGAATAAAATGCTTTGGTTGAGGCCACAGCCATCTCCACATCTCTGCCGTCGCTAGTATAAAAATGAGAATTAGATTTTGCTACCAGAGGTGAGTTACGACGGTTGACTATTGAATGTACCCAAGCGCCCTTAGAACTCGCCACGTCCACCGTCCGGTTTGTGTCAGTGGTAGTTCCACTCTGCGAGATTGCTATCAGCAATGTGTCGTTCATAGAAATGTCCGGCAAAAATCCGGACAATTCAGACGCCTTAAACGATGATACTGCAATCCCTAAGCCTTCAAGAGCTTTCTGAATTAGATAGGCGACACCTTTTGCGGCAACAGAAGCTGTGCCCTGACCGATGACAACTATGCGTTTGATCCTCGGCTGATTCGTGTCACGGAACCGATTGATAAGAGCTCCGAATGTCCCATGCCCTCCGTCAACGAACTCCACAGTTCGTCCATGTTTGATATACTTACTTCTAATTGTCTTGCGTATGCTTGACGGGGCCTCGTGGATTTCCTTCTGGAAATAGTAATCGAAGTCCCCACGAAAAATGTCACGCGAATGAATATAAATGGGCTCTCTCTTGATCTTGAATTCGGAGAGATCTTCGAGAAAGTACGATTGCACGTTTTGACTAGATTTGGTTGATATTACGACCTCTGTTCCGCCTTTCTCCAAACCTGAAAGGGCCAGGCAGCTTCTTGTCCACGCAGCCAAACCGTACACTTCTGAGGCCATGATGAAGCCGTCTACGGGTTCTCCTATGAAAAGGCTTTGTCCGCTTCCTTTTTGGCCTAACACGAGATCATCCGGAAACCTGGGATGTTGCATGACCACAGCTAGTGAACCCTGACAACTATTCATAAGTTCGGCGAATCTTCGTGGATAGGTTTCGGAAAGACTGGTACCGAGCCGGTAAAAGACTGGAAGCGCCTTAGCGTCTGTAGTGACAGACGGATCTATGCTGTAACCACGCGAATGGACCACGTTGTTAACTAATGCGTAATAGTTATCTACATCACCATTCAACACAAATTGACAATCCCTATCGAATATGGATTCAAAATTTTCCTTTTCGTACAATTCACCATCCACTGGATGACAGTTCGACAAACTTATTATTCCGTTAGAGGCCCATCTGGTGTGTGATAGAATATTCAACTTTGTCGTAAATGATGCGACGTTCCAAAGGTCATAATCTTCGCTGATCGCCTTGCGGATTAACCTTGTGTTGTCCCCCAAACGCCCAACGAGGTTTGCCACTTTGTAGACAAATGTGACGACAAATCTTTGTGAGTCAAGGTCGATGCCCCTGAACTCTATTTTTACATCGTTGGCCATCCTAGACTGTCTTGCAGTAAGCCAGTTCTGACCAGGCAGCGTCCACCCAGTTGCCACGGCTTCTTTATCAATTACCAATTGAACAGCGATCCCTGCCGAGTCTCGGCCTCTAACCTCGAGTCGATCAATATTCTGTAGAACTTTTTCAATAGACCATGCCACAAATCTTTGGGAACGATTTGGCGTTTGCTCTAACACGAGTGGATTGACTAATGCATTTGCTCTTGCGACATTTTCCAGTACTTCGGCCCGGATTTGCCACACAAAGTCTCTAATATCCTGTCTAAGGCATTCCACTTCCTCAGTAGAAGTTTCTTTGGAGAGGGTACCCAGGAGCTGCTCCAACAAATTGGCCAGAGTGGTAACCTCCGAAAAAAAATCAGGCCTGGTCGAGATCTGGAAATGAAATGAGAATTGCATCATTTGGTCAAATTTTCCGATCACGCTATCAATTACTGCGCGAAGTTGAGCAACCTCAAAAGAATCGGTTTGCAATTTGCTGAGTGAGTTACTAATTTCAGCGACCCAATTTGATTTCAGGTCATTTTTCCATGCTTCGTTACTGAGAAAACCGGCTATTCCGCACACGTTGCTTACCTCACGTTAATTATTAATTTAGAATCAGCATCCAGACGGGAATTTTTGGCTAATTGATCTCCAAATCGGATAGTTTGGTAACCGCTTCAAGTTATGATAATAAATTCTTCAGGTAACATGATGAGCCCAATAACAAACATTTTATCATCAGACTGGATAACAATTTAACAGCAATTCTCAGTTGCCTCTAGTATTTTAATTCGATTGGAGGAGTTTCTCTTGATAGATTTTCACACCCATACCATCCTTAGTGACGGGGTATTGATACCGAGTGAATTGGTTAGGAGAGCAGAAGTTTCCGGTTACAAGGCTATAGGTCTGACCGATCACGCAGATGCTTCAAATCTGGATTTTGTTGTTCCAAGAATTGTGAAGGTAGCCCAGGAACTTAACAAAAGGCAAACAGTTATGGTAATCCCGGGGGTCGAAATTACTCACGCGCCTCCTGACGAAATAGCAGAACTAATTGGACAAGCCCGGAATTTGGGGGCGGCCCTGGTAATAACTCATGGAGAATCTCCAGTGGAGCCAGTGGCTCATGGAACGAATCGCGCCGCTATCCTAGCTGAAACAGATATACTGGCTCATCCCGGTCTTTTGTCAATGGAAGACGCCATGTTGGCAAAAGAAAAAAATGTCTTCGTTGAGATTACATCGCGGTCTGGCCATAGCCTTGCCAATGGCCACGTTTTTAAGGTGGCTTCAGAGGCCGGGGCCCAATTGGTTCTCAATACTGACACTCATACACCTGACAATCTTATCAACCCTAAAAAAGCCGAAGTGGTGCTTGCAGGCTCGGGAATGTCTAAAAGTAACGTGAGACGGGTCTTTGAAACGAATCGGTCTCTCCTGGAAATACTGAAGGCACGAATGGACTGGTGAAAAGCTCCGTGAAGATTTCCTGCTGAATCAAAATGTTGACAGCAAGGTTTCGCTTCTAATCCCTGGTTTTAGCAGGTGGTTTGTATCTTGCCTCAACTTGAGAATGAATATATTTTTTGATAACTTCCTAGATCAATGATAAATTACTAAATTTACTTAGCTCAGATGGGCCTATTTTAATCGGGTAAACCATAATGAAAAAATCCAGACTGTCCCTTTCGTTAACCTTTGTAATTGCTCTGATGGTAATATTTTTTGCGCTAGTGTTTTCATTATCACGTTTTGGTGATGATGACAGTAGTTCGGGGTTGTTGGACATCCTGGATCGAGGCGACATAATAGGGGTCGTCCCGATTGAAGGAACCATAGCTACTGCTGACCAGACGCTTAAAAATCTAAGAAAATTTACGAAAAGATCCTCGATTAGGGCAATTGTCCTAAGGATCAATTCTCCAGGGGGTACCGTAGCCCCTGCTCAGGAAATATACCGTGAGATAGAAAAAATCAGGAAGAAAAAACCTGTCGTCTCTTCGATTGAAACAGTAGGCGCATCAGCGGCATATTATATAGCGTCCAGTACAAGTAAGATAGTTTGCTCCAAAGGGTCGATCACCGGAAGCATAGGTGTCATAATGATGCTGCCAGATGTGCACAAAGTTATAGAAAAAATCGGAGTGAATGTTAATGTTATAAAAGCAGGGGCTTTCAAGGACATAGGCTCCGGAATCAGGCCCCTTAATGATAAGGAAAGAGACATACTGCAAAATTTTGCCAGTGAGGTACATGAGCAATTTGTTTCCGATGTTATCCACGGAAGAAAGGGAAAAATTGACGAAGAGAAACTTCGGAGTATTGCAGATGGACAATTCTTTACTGGGCAGAAGGCCAAAGAACTGGGACTTGTTGATTCAATAGGCAACTTCTACGACGCCATCAAGATTGCAGCCAATTTGGCTGGTATTAAGGGCGAGCCAGAAATCGAGTATCCCAAGAAGAAATGGAATAGTTATCTTGATCTTTTAATGGATTCAGCTTCAAAGAGCGCTTTAAAAGTATTGGAGTCGGCTGCATCATCAAGGGACAGTGTGCCGATACCCCGATAGAGATAGTTTTAATCAAGGGATTTCATCCCAGATAATTTCTGATGAATCATTTTTTTGTATAGTCTAGCCGACGACACCTCATGATGTCACTGCT
>JBMFSZ010000062.1:0-12211 GCA_049967315.1 Desulfomonilaceae bacterium | reverse complement strand
GCAGTAATGCTAGTTAAGAGAAAAGCTTTCGATGACATCGGAGGATTTGACCCCGACTATTTTTTCTTTTTTGAGGAAACGGATCTTGCCCTCCGGTTGCGCTTGGCCGGCTGGCGGGTTATGCACGAACCTAGCGCCAAATGCGTCCATCTCCAGGGCAGGTCTGCAAGCGCCCATGCTTCGGCAGCCAGGATAGAATTCTATCGGTCTCGATATATCTTTTTTGAAAAGTTTTATGGATCGAAGGCGCGGCGTTTTCTAAAAACAGTCATAATGCTTAATCTAAGTATAAATTTCGTAACCTATGGGGCTATGAATCTGGTTACCCTAGGTCTATCTGAAAAACTTCATAACAAGTTTGAAATCTGGAAAGCCCTTTCCTTCTGGCATATGGCGGGGTGCCCCAACAGTGTAGGGCTTCCCAGAGACTAGAGATTCTGCTCAAGCTACAAGCGCCATTGGCCTTTGTTTAAACAAATTCTATGAAAAGATTCGCCTCCACCGAGCATACCGGCATAAGGCTCCCAATGCTGTCACGGCTCGTTCGGGACTAAGCAACACTGTCATGCCATGGTCCTGCAATTCCCGGACAAACAACTCTGACCTGTCACAAAAAGTTCCCCCCACTACAGGTTTCCCAAATTCAATGGATAAATTTGCCGCAGCGGCGCTTTGTTCCTTTATATAAGCGTGCACAAACTGATTAGCCTGTTCAGGTCCCATACCTGATTCCGCGACTCCCTGCATCACACGTTGTTGGGGCATTAATGTATAGAGAAACAACAAATCTATGTTGTCATCTTTAAGTAGTATTTTCGGTAAGGTAGACATGTAATCATTTAAATTCCTGGCAAATGTCAAGTCTACGGGATTTTTCACACTAGCCGTATGAGGTAGCAAAGGCCTCAGAGACTCAAGCGTAGCAGGTCCTAACTCGGCAAGTTCCAGACCAGCTCTCTCCGATCTGTCGGCCGCTGCAGCGCCTGGACCACCAGAATGTGTGAGGATACCAAGCCGGTTTCCTTTAGGAAGGGGCTGAGTCCCTAGCACGTAACAAAAATCGAAAAGTTGCTCAATTGACTCAGCTCTAATGATTCCAGATTGATTAAATACCCCATTATATAGACGGTCAGGCCCCGCCAAAGCTCCGGTGTGCGATTTCCCGGCCCGTCCCCCTGCTTTTGATCCCCCGACATAGTACGCCACTATTGGTTTTATTCTCGAGACTCGCCTCGCAACTTCCAGAAAAAGTCGCCCTCGTCGGATGCCCTCTATATACAAACCAATTACTTGGGTTTTTGGGCAAAGCGCCAAATACTCCATGCAGTCACACAAGTCGATCATTGCTTCGTTTCCCAGGCTAAAAGCCTGACTGAAGCCAAGCCCGAATTTTGATAGATGACCGAACATTTGAGTGATAAAACTACCACTTTGGGAAGCCATCCCGATGAAGCCCGCTGAAGCCTCATAAGGATTAAACGTGGTATTGAGTTTTAAGTGCGAATTGACCACACCTATACAGTTCGGACCAATAAAATAGATCCCGTACTTCTGGGCTATGGCGACTATTTCAGCCTGCAAATCTTTCCCGTCGTCTCCTTCTTTTTCAGAAAAACCTGCTGAAACTATTATTGCCCTATCGATCCCGGCTTTTCCGCAATCTTCCAAGACGTCGGCCACGATAGCAGTGGGAATCACAAGTATTGCCAGATCAACCTTTTCAGGCACGTCCGCAATCCTGGAATAGGCCTTTAGACCCTTGATTTCCTTGTCTCTCGGATGGATCGGGAATATTTGCCCCTCAAAGCCAAGCATAAGCAAACTTGACAATTGGATGCTGCCCATCGACATTGGGTTGCTGGACGCGCCCCAAAAGGCGATATTTTTGGGATGCATTATTTTATACAAAGGGTGGTTTTCAAAATCGTTCATCAAGTTCTCCTTGGGGATTTCAGATCTTTAGTATTTTTAACACCAGCTGTTTGAATGATCTTAAACACTTGCTAGAGGTTTTACCTATCCGGTGAATTATCAATTTTTCCTGACCCAGCACCGTTTTGATTCGAGAACAGAGCAATGAGGAATTTGGCAAGCCACCAGGCTGCGTAGCCCAACATGCTCGATACCATGGCTACCGGCCCAATGACGAGCGAAGCCCAGACGATCCCATAGCCGCTTTCAAGAAAATTTTCGTGGAAAAAGCTAGACATTATAGCCGAGAAGGAGCCCAAGGCAACAATTGCGGCGATCAATAACGGAGCCGAAAGATCATTTCTCATGCATAGTATGTTAACATTTTTTTACATTAAAGTAACAGTATTTGAGGAAGAATAACAGGTTTTAAGAGAGTAATAGTCTATAATATCAATATGATAAGTGGGAAGACATGGTTGATTTTAAAGTCAATTCCGAAATTCTGTCGTCAATTAAAAAGCCGGCGCGCTACATTGGTGGCGAAATTAACGCAACAGTTAAAGATGCTGACAAGAACCCTCTGCGGGTAGCCCTGGCTTTTCCAGATGTGTACGAGGTGGGGATGTCTCATCTCGGCCTTAAGATCCTTTACTACATACTGAATTCTAGAGAGGACATTTTTGCGGAGAGGGTATTTGCCCCTTGGCCCGACATGGAACGGGAAATGAGGAACAGGGGAATTCCTCTGGTAACTCTTGAAACGGGTTGTGAAATCCGCAAGATGGATGTAGTTGGATTTTCTCTCCAATACGAGCTTTGCGCCACAACGGTCTTACAAATGCTTGATTTAGCAGGTATCTCATTACGTGCGAGTCAAAGATCGAACTCTGACCCCTTAATCATTGCTGGAGGGCCCGTATGTTTTAATCCTATGCCAATGTCGGACTTTTTCGACGCGTTCCTCATAGGCGATGGTGAAGTAGCTATTGTTGAAATATGTGAAACAGTCAAGAATTGGAAGCGTCGAAATGGGCAAAGAATTCATTTGTTAGGGGAGCTCAAGAAAATACGAGGGGTATTTGTTCCTTCGCTTCACAGCGCTGGAGAAACGGTAAAGAAGAGAATCGTGAGCGATCTCGACAAAGTTGGTTTTCCTCGGACTCTTGCGGTGCCCTTTTGCGACATTACTCACGACAGGGTAGGTTTAGAGATAGCTCGGGGTTGTACCAGAGGCTGCCGCTTTTGTCAGGCCGGTATGATCTACAGACCGGTTAGGGAACGAAAAGTCGAACGGTTGTTAGATCTTGGCAAGGACTTAATAAAATCAACAGGATGGAATGAGATAGGATTGCTATCGTTGTCCTCTGGTGATTATTCCTCAATCAGTTATCTGGTTAAAGGCCTGACACATGATTTTCATGATAATAAGATCGCAATATCGCTCCCATCGCTCAGAACAGACACTTTTGATTCAGGCTTGGCGGCTGAAATAAAAAAAGTCCGGAAGACTGGCTTTACCTTGGCTCCTGAAGCGGGAACCGAACGTTTGAGACGCGTCATAAACAAAGGAAATACCGAGGAAGATTTAAAATCTGCCATAATATCAGCGTTTAGCTTGGGCTGGAAGGCTGTGAAGCTCTATTTCATGATTGGTCTGCCTACTGAGACGCAAGAAGATTTGGAAGGAATCGCCGATTTAATTTTCAAAGCTTCGAGATGGGCTAGGGCAGGACAAATTCGTGCTTCGATTTCAACCTTTGTTCCGAAATCCCATACTCCATTTCAGTGGGTTGGTCAGATATCACTGGAAGAGACATTCGCACGTCAAAAATTTATAAAGAGCAACATACGCAAAAAATCAATATCACTAAAATTTCACAACCCAAAAATTAGTTTTCTGGAGGGGATCTTCGCTCGCGGTGACAGGAGCTTGGGGCAAGTAATCGAAACGGCTTTCAAAAAAGGGGCAAGATTTGACGGTTGGGACGAATTACTGGATTTTCAATTGTGGATGGACTCTTTTGAGGAAACTGGCCTTGATCCAGCGGAGTATATGAAACCAAGGTCAGTTGACGATCCTCTTCCATGGGATTTGATTCAAACAGGAGTAAAAAAATCATTCTTATCGGATGAATTAACGCGGGCCATGCAAAGTGAATTGACTGCTGACTGCCGTTCTGGATCCTGTTCAGGTTGTGGAATTTGCGATTTTAAGGAAGTGGGTCCAGTCATCCACAAAGTTTCGCAGCAAGAAGTTCCGGCCCAATCCGTTAAAAGCGCCGAATTGGATACGCAGACAAATGTTAGGAGATTCAGGTTAAAGTATTCGAAGTCGGGGATGATGGTTTACCTAGGACACCACGACATCATGAGATGTTTTGAAAGAGCTTTTCGTCGAGCGGATTTGGAACCTGATTATTCTCATGGTTTCCATCCGCATCCCAAACTGAGGTTTTCGCCTCCCACCGCGTTGGGAATAGAAAGTCTCGCAGAATATCTGGATTTTGATCTAAAGAATTGCCGGATGGATAGTCAAGAGATCCTTAAAATTCTGGTAGAGGCTCTCCCTGAAGGATTAAGGCCTCTTCAAATTGCGGAAACCTCATTGAATGAACCCTGTTTGTCTGCTAAAATCCAAACGGCGGTCTATGAAACTCCCCTGGCTACAGATTTTAACGAGGAAGATATAAGGAACAAGCTAAAACGGTTCCTCGAACAAGAGAGCCTGACAATTACTTTTGGTCTCGATTCTAACAGAAAAGTTAGGGACCTCAAGCAATACGTTTCCTCCATCAGTTTGTCGGGGAAAACCATAACCTTAAAAATAAGAATGACCCCGTCAGGCTCAGTCAATCCGTTTGAAGCTATCGGAGCCCTGCTCTGTTTATCTCGGGAGCAAGCCAGGTCATTAAAAATGACCAAAAAAGAAATCGAGTTTGATTCGTGATCCATTTTAGGTAAAGGGAACCAGTATGGGTAACGAAATAATTATGAATGTGACTGACCGGGAAACCCGTCTCGCTCTAATTGAAGATGGCCAGGTAGCGGAAATACATCTGGAACGACGTGGAGAAAGGGGTATCGTCGGCAATATATATAAGGGCCGAGTCATAAAAGTCCTCCCCGGCATGCAGGCGGCGTTCGTAGATATCGGGTTACCAAGGGCCGCTTTTTTGTACGTTGGGGATGTCCATCATCATCCCCAGAATATTGGCCTGGTAGTCCACGAAGAGGGTGAGGAAGATCCAGAAAAACATGAGGAAATTTCGTTACAGGAAGGAATTGAGGAGGGCTTGGAATTTATCACCCCGATAGAAGACTTGATCAACGAGGGTGAGGACATTCTGGTTCAAATATCCAAGGAGCCCCTGGGAAGCAAAGGGGCCCGGGTGACTTCTCACATTTCCATCCCGGGGAGGCATCTGGTCTTCATGCCGACTGTAGACCACATAGGGATCTCTCGCCGAATAGAAAATGAGCTCGAGAGGCAAAGACTCAAGGATATAATATTAAACATCAAACCACCTTCATGCGGACTAATCGTCAGGACTGTCAGTGAACATGAAAACGAGGATAAGCTTAAGGCTGACCTTAGTTTTCTTGAAGGAACCTGGCAGCGAATAATGGAAAAAGAAAATCAGGCTCCCGCTCCGTCTCTCATTTATGAAGACCTTGATCTTTGCCTTAGGGGAGTACGAGACCTTTTCACGGAAAATGTTACGAGACTGGTTGTCGACTCATCCGAAACCTGCCAGCGGATACTAGATTTCATGGATACCTTCATGCCATCACTCAAACCCTGTGTGGAACTGTATGATGGAGAAGAACCAATTTTCGACCATTTTGGTATAGAAATGGAGCTCAACAAGGCTCTGGGGCGAAAAGTCTGGCTCAAATCCGGAGGATACATCAACATTGATTTTACTGAAGCCCTTGTAGCCATTGACGTTAACACGGGCAGATTCGTTGGTAAAAGAAACCTTCAAGAGACAATACTCAAGACCAACCTTGAGGCAGCCAAAGAAATAGCCTATCAATTGCGGCTGAGAAACATAGGCGGAATAATAATCGTAGATTTTATAGACATGGACAGGCCGGCAGACAGGGAAAAAGTTACCAATGCTCTTCAGGAAGCTCTGAAAAAAGACAAGCAAAAAACTAACATCCTCAAGATTTCAGAACTTGGACTGGTTCAAATGACCAGGAAGCGCACGAGGGAGAGTCTGACAAGAACTCTGTGTGAACATTGTCCATACTGCGAAGGGAAAGGTTTTCTCAAATCTCAGACGACGGTGTGTTATGAAATACTGAGGGCCATAGCCCGACAGATTGCAGATGGTTGTTCCAGGGATATAAAAGTAACAGCTCATCCAGAAGTCGTAAAATTGCTTTTCGAACAAGAAAGTGAAAAGCTTGAAGAAATACAGAAAAAACATCGGGCGACGGTTCAACTTAATCCGGATCCCAATTTACATCAGGAACAATACGAAATCTCAAACGGATGACTCCTCTGAGATTATAAATCTTTACCCGAGACAATCGAGATTCGGCAAACAGGGGGACAATAGGTGAAAAAGCTTTCCAAATGGAGGTCTTCAGAAAGATGGTGGACTAGCGGGATAGTTCCAGTTGATGTAGGGGAGAATTTGCGACTAGTCCCGTACTGGGAAACCCACAAATCCAGTCCAACCAGACAGAATCTAATAATCGATCCAGGAGCGTCCTTCGGGGCAGGCAACCATCCCACTACGATAATTGCTCTGGAACTACTTGAGAAAGCTATTAATAGCCTGGTAAAATCATCGCGAAATGTTTCCCTGTTTGACATCGGGACGGGGACAGGTGTGTTATCCATAGCAGCAAAAATTTTGGGGTGTGACTTTGTTGTAGCCTGTGATTTGGACCCTTGCTCTATCCATTTAGCCCAGAGAAATACAGATCTTAATTCAAATTCTTACGATAAGCGCCGTTTTGAAATAGCCTATTTTGTCGGTGAAATAAATGCGGCTGCATCAGCTTTCGACATTGTAATTGCCAATCTGGCCGCCCCTGTCCTGGTACGATTAAAACAGGATCTAATCTGTAGGTCTGGAAGCTATTTAATTTTATCAGGAATACCGGATTCGATGGTCGATTTGGTTGAGAAGACTTTTTTGAATTCGGGGATGTGTGAGGAACAAACGTTTAGTCTAAACGAATGGAACGGATTTATTTTTAAATCTTGCTGAGAGGATAGTAAAAGAAGTGGGAGATCATTGTTTGTGATCTCCCACTATTGGCGGCTATTCAAATTTCTTTAGCAAGTTTGTTAGGATTGGGCTTCTTCTTCCTCACCGTGCTGTTTGCCCATTCCTTTCAAACCGATCAAAGTTGTGCTTCCGCTGGACCAATATTCCAACAGTCCCTCGGAAACCATCCTATTCACAATGTTTTTTACTTCCCGATTCTTCATATCAGGAAGCATCGCGTAGAAATCTTTGAGATAAAATTTAGACTTGGACTTTGATTTACCTTGCAACGTCTCAAGAATTAATTTCTTGGCTTCTTCCTCGGTCATGGAAAGCTCCTTTCCACCGACTAAAACTTAAACTGGGTAGACTGCCGCCACGTGGTATAAGCAAAACGGTAATCGTCAATCAGGTGATGGGTAAACGGAATATTGGTTTTCTCAAAGAACCTTTCCCAACCGATTCTTTCCGCCCAGTCACCTAGTCTTTCATATTTTTTGGCGTCCTTGGCGTAAACATCTAGAATGTTCTTAACTGCCGCCACGGTTGAAGGCCATCTCGGCGGCTCGTTGGGAATAAATGGGATAACAACCTTCGAGAACTTAGGTTTACTAATACGGTTGGATAATTTTCCACCAACCAGAATAGCTATTCCACTCCCGACCTCATCCGCCAACGGCATTGCGGCGCACATAGTGTAGCAGTTTCCGCAGAACATACAACGATCGGCGTTAACTTCCAATGATTTTTTACCATCCGCTGTTTTTGCCGGCTTGATGGCTCCTGTGGGGCAAGCGGCTATGGCGAGAGGCAACTCACATAGTTTGTCGATCCACTCACCGTCCACCATGGGCGGTTTTCGGTGAATACCAAGGATAGCGATGTCAGAACAATGAACTGCGCCACACATGTTGAGGCAACATGCCAGAGAAACGCGGACGGGCGCCGGGAGTCTCATGTGACCGAATTCTTCATAAATTCCATCCATAACAGACTTTACAACGCCGGATGCGTCAATGGCAGGGGTATGGCAGTGAGCCCAACCTTGGGTATGGACTATGTTAGTAACGCCCGCCCCAGTACCGCCGATAGGAAACTTGTTCGAGCCACCCGGGAATTTGCGGCCTTTCAAGTCTTCGATCAATGGTTTTACTTTGGACTCATCAGAGACCAGAAATTCTATGTTGTTTCTAGTTGTAAAACGAAGATAACCGTCACAATATTTGTCGGCTATTTCGCAGATTTCCCTAAGGTGTTCTATACTCATCAAGCGGCAACCGCCGACACGGACGGAAAAAACCTTGTCACCCGACTCAGCCACATGAACTAGCACACCTGGTTCGAGGATTTCATGATAAAGCCATTTGCCCTTGTTGTTTTTAATGACAGGTGGCAGGAATTCCCCATAGTGTCTGGGGCCAATATCAGTAATTCTATCTTTCAATGGATCACTAGGATCGTAAGGCATCTTGTTGACCTCCCTTTACCTCTGGTGTTTCGCTCGGAAAGCTTCGATGTCTCGGGTCCATCCACCCTCAACCTCTTCTTCTTTCCAGAAAATGTACGGGTTGGATCTAGGCTCATCAACCATTCTGGGGTTAGGATCGAGTTCACAAATTCTCAGAAATTCCTGGAAAGACTTTCTCTGTATTAATTCACCCAATCTTTCACGGTTTTTGCCTTCTTCCATCCACCAATCCCAAACTTTCTCAATAAGCTCTTTGGCTTCATCAAAAGGGGATTCCATTTTCATAAAGGGGACGGTTAGTGTGGACATTTGAGCGCCTTCGAGGATAGGGGCTTTTGCGCCAAAAAGTATGGACGCTCCAGTATCCAGGCCTTTTCTCAGGGCTCGAGGCATTACGTTTAGACAATGCATGCAGCGGACACATTCTCTATTATTGATTTCGAGTTTCGACCCATCCCAACACATACAGCCACTGGGGCAAAGGTCAATAACTTCCTTTTGGATATCAAATTTTCCCCAGTCGCGACCGGAATAGGCTCCTGCGTTAGGTACTAATTCTCCACCGACATAAGCCTTCACCGCTGCTTGGTCTATACGGATCTCATCTCTCCATGTCCCGATAAAAGACATGTCGGAACGGGCGATAGAAGCAACGCAACCATTGGGACAGCCATCAAATTTAAATTTGAATTTGTATGGAAACGCCGGACGATGCAGTTCATCCTGATATTCGTGAGTAAGATTATCACACGCTTCCTGAGTATCGTAACATGCGAATTCGCATCTTGACTGACCAAGGCAGCATTCGGGGGTTCTTAGGTTTGAGCCCGACCCTCCCAGGTCCTGATTCAATTCATGAGTCATGTCATAAAATAAAGGTTCTAGATGATCGGTAGTTGTCCCTAGAAAAACAATGTCACCGGTTGACCCATGCATATTCGTAAGGCCGCTACCATGGCGTTCCCACAAATCACAAAGGCTTCTAAGATATTTTGTTGTGTAAAATTTGCTTGATGGTTGGTTAACTCTTACGGTGTGGAAATGAGCCACGCCAGGGAACATTTTCGGCTGGTCACAATAACGTCCAATGATGCCACCGCCGTATCCAAATACGCCCACGATACCACCATGCTTCCAGTGGGTGACCTTGTCCTCGTAAGATAATTCCATGACTCCCAACAAATCTTCAGGAGCGTCTTTGAGAATGTGTTTTCCTTTTTCCACCTGTTGCTTGATATCAGATACAAAACTAGGCCACGGGCCCTTTTCTAATTCATCAAGCATAGGGGTATTGTGTTTTCCCATTAAAGGTTCCTCCTCTCTACTTGGGTCTTCAGCGATTCGAGTGATAATGATCTATTCAAGTGACCAGAGACAAAAAACGCCGGTTCACCCGACTTTTCAAGCTCATTGAGCTGATCAGAATTTAGTTAAACCGGCGAATTTATTGAGCATGAATGAAAAAGGCCACCGAATTGAAGATTCATAAAAATCTAATTCAAATGCATCTGTCAAGTCAAGGAAAAAATCCAAGAGTTTTAGTAAATAACATCTTGCCGAATTGCTTCGGCTTGAACTAGTAATAATATGCTAAACAACATAGCTTTCATCCTGCAAGGTATCTCAAATGTCAGTTAACGAGCCAAGGTTCAGATTCGTTAATCAAAGCCACAACCGTTGCACTGAGGTCATGAATTTCAGCGATCTCTTAAGTCCAATGGTGTTGTCAAGGGATGAATCACAATCACCTAATTCTAATCCTGTTACTTTTGGACAATACATGGAGGCCATAAAAGCCTTCGTCCTGGAAAATCTCGATGGTCTATGTGAAATCGTTTCTCAGCGGTCCGGTTCCCACGCGTCAATAAAATTGATAGATTTGGTAGCTGAAAAACGTGGCGCTGATTATTTCCCGGCCTCAATAAGAGTAAAAACTATTGATAATGAGTTCTGGTTCGCTGCCAACGTAGCTCTCACAGATAGAGGATTGTCAAGGATCAGGCAGGATTATGACCTGCTTATGTTGCTAGGGAAGGTATCCACGGAGAAATTCTTGCCCGAGGTATTTTTTATTAATTCATATGAGGACCCTAGTTCATCATGCACAAAAACGCCAAACCTGATCTTTCTTGCAGAGTGGTTCAGGGGATATCATGAATTTCACGTTACCGATTCTGTCAACGCAGATGGTCCAGTTTTCAGCTTATGGGATACAGACCAGGGGTTTTTTGAATTTCCAGAATCAGTTGCTATTGAACTCACAGAACAAGTGGCTTATGTTTTAAGCTCTTTTTTTGACTTGGAGACACTTCAGGAGATTTATCCATGGCACCACGCGGCCGGTGATTTTGTTGCCAGACTGAATCCATCTGTTGATTTAAAATTGATAACGGTGAGGCAATATCAGCCCCGTATTTCATTTCCCGATCATTCTGATGGCAATCTAATTCAGGCCCTATTATTATTTCTGGCCAACCTGAGTGTCCGGGCAAGAATC
Source organism: Desulfomonilaceae bacterium (assembly GCA_049967315.1). Taxonomy (GTDB): domain Bacteria; phylum Desulfobacterota; class Desulfomonilia; order Desulfomonilales; family Desulfomonilaceae; genus CAJBEZ01. Next base: position 1,104 of record JBMFSZ010000062.1, on the reverse strand, counting down.
GACAGGATGGATGGCGTAGGACAATTCACCTGGTTGAAAGGTAGAAAGTTTGCCAAAGCGGTTTTGTTAGGGGTCCTGAGATCTGTGATGGCAACAAAGAGAAACAATGACCGCGATCATGATTTCAAAAAGAAATTCATGACACGTCTTAGAGAATTGAACGTGCAAGACTGGGCGACACTCCTCTTTGATACAATCGAATCCTATGACAAAACAGCCCCGGATTTTGAAACAATCAAAAACAATATGGTTGACCACGTTTTTGATGTATATCAGACCTGTCAGGAATTGATGGTCAAGGATCAGAAATACCAAATTTAATTCGAGCAATTTTTCAATAAATGAATATCCCGCGCATCCTTATAGCCGCTCTAAAAGGTGGATCCGGTAAGACCTTAATCACAGTAGGAATAGTTGCAGCTTTGCGAAAACGGGGGCTGTGTCCAAGCGTCTTCAAAAAAGGTCCTGATTACATAGATTCTGGATGGCTAAGTATGGCCGCGCGGCGACCGTGCTACAATCTGGATCAGTACCTATGTGACCGAGACGTGGTGCTAGGCTCATTTATTAGACGGGCAGAAGGATCAGGAATTGCCGTAGTTGAGGGTAACAGGGGCTTATTCGATGGGGTTGACAATCAAGGTTCTTATAGTAGCGCAGAACTGGCCAAGTTAATATCGTGCCCGGTAATCGTGATAATAGATTGCGTTAAAATGACAGGAACTGCAGCCGCGCTGGTAAAAGGATGCCTTCAGTTTGATCCGGAACTTCCGTTCAAAGGGATAATTCTCAACCGCGTGAAAGGTTCAAGGCATGAAAGGGTGGTCAGACAATCCATCGAACGCATTTGTGATATCCCAATTCTCGGAGTCATGCCCGGTATGTCGCTGAAAAATTTTCCTCAGAGGCATCTAGGTTTGTTACCTATACATGAACATCCAGCATCAGTAAAATTTATAGACGAAGCTCGAATTATAGCTGAAAACAATCTCGAACTTGAACAAATTATAGGGTTGGCGCAGTCGACCAAGACCATGAGGCCGATTCTAAACTTGATCAGGAGCCAAGATAATCATTGCTACTCCCAACGTGTCAGAATAGCAG
>JBMFSZ010000061.1:0-12256 GCA_049967315.1 Desulfomonilaceae bacterium | reverse complement strand
ACCGAAGCCAACATGGTTCTGTTGAAAGCTGTAGCTGGTGATATAGATATGCAGGCAAATCATTTGGGTGGTATGGCAAATACAGTTCTTCTTCTGGCGCAGCTTGGGACCGGGAACTTCAGGCTTGTCCCAAAGATATCTACGGCGTCCGTTGGGCTATTGTTGGCCCCTAACCTAAATCATCAGGATCCGGTAGTTAAAAAGATAATGGAGGACAAGAGATTTAGGATCGCAATGTCTTACGCTATCAGGCGAAATGAGATCAACGAAATACTATACAGGGGTGTTGGAACACCCCGTCAGGCTGCGCCTCTAAAAGATTCAGGATTTTACAGTGAATCATACGAGAATTGCTACCTGAAATATGATCCAGATCTCGCCAACAAAATGCTTGACGACATTGGCCTCAAAGTAGGTCCGGATGGTTGGCGTCAACGTCCTGACGGAAAGCGGTTACAACTGTCACTGGATGTAGTAGCTTCAATTCAGACATGGGTGGACGCAGCTGAAATTATTGCTTCAGATTTCAAGTCTATCAAGATAGACACCGCGGTAAAATCTGAAGCCAGGGAACTCTTCAGGCAGAGAACCCAGACCTGCGCTCATGACATAGCCTTATGGCCCGGTGACGGAGGTTTGGAATGCCTTCTCGACCCCAGGTGGTATTTCCCTTTCAGCTCTGAAAGTCTCCAGGCGCCATTGTACGCTCAATGGTATCAGAGTAGAGGCAAACAAGGCAGCGAACCGCCCAAGGACATCAAAGAGCTGATGAACGATTTTGACAGAATCGTCCATACCGTTGACAAAAAAAAGCAAAAAGACTGGTTCCATCGAATCCTGGTTGGAAATGAAGAGAATCTGTACGTCATAGGATTAGTCTATCAGCCACCGGATTATTATGTTGTTTCGCCCTGGATGAAAAATGTTCCACCAAAAGATTTCCAAAGTTGGATTTATCCAAATCCTGGACCGATACATCCGGAGCAGTTCTTTTTCGAAAAAAAGAAATGATGCTGAATATAGTGCTTCCGTAGGAATGCCAGACATGAGATTTGTGTTTCTCTCTGGCAATTTTTTCTTCGAACTTCCACCCCATTGGAGAATGCTTTCATATGACGGCAGAAACTAGCGTAAACGATAGGCGCCCAAACAAAGTCAAATTGATCGATTCACATGCGCATCTGGAGCTTGATCCACTACGTGAACAGGTTGCAGCTGTGGTTAATAGAGCGTCTGAGGCTGGATTGATCGCTATAGTTACCGTTGGAATTGATCTCGAGGATGCCAGGGAAGCCCTTAAAATTGCCGAGAAATTTGCCATGGTTTTTGCCTCCGTGGGATTTCACCCTCACAACGCTTCCTGCGTTGCGGACACGGATCTTGCGAAAATGGAAGATTTGTGCGCAAATCCAAAAGTTGTAGCCTATGGAGAAATTGGCCTGGATTTTTTCAGGAACCGATCGCCACACGACGAGCAACTGAAAGTTTTTGAGCAACAGATACGGTTAGCCAAGCGAAAAGGAAAACCCATTATCGTACATTTGCGTGATGCTTACGAAGAGGGATTAGGAATTTTGGAAAAATTCGGGCCTTATCCCTCGGGAGGCGTGATTCATTGTTTCTCGGGAAACGAATCAGACGTGAAACGATTTGTCGACTTGGGATTTTACGTTTCAATTCCCGGCACAGTGACATACAAGAAAAATGATAAATTGAGATCCATTGTTGGGGCGCTTCCGGATGACAGGATTCTCATTGAAACGGATTGTCCTTTTCTGTCTCCTGAGCCCCTTCGCGGAAAGGACAACGAACCGGCCAATATTGTCTATACTGCACGAAAGGTTGCTGAAATTAGAGGAACAAGCCTTGAGGTTCTTGGATCACTTACATCATCAAACGCGATTAGACTTTTTGGTCTTTCGCTGTAAAAACATGCTAGAGTAGTCCACGCTGAAAGACTGTCTTTTGAATTCATGCTGTTAGCTTATGAAGTTAAGAACTTGCTGATGTCCGCGGAAACGTCATGATTTCCCGCTTGACCGCCAACCTTAAGTCAACTATCATGAAAAGCTTTAGTAGTCGAGGATCAATTATGAAATCACGCCAAAGTTATGAAATTATCTGGCACGGCAGAGGTGGCCAAGGCGCCGTAACCGCCGCCAAAATGTTCACAGAAGCTGCCTACTATGCCGGATTTAAGGGTGTCAGCGCCAAACCTACGTATTTTTCCGAAAGACGCGGAGCTCCTGTCAGTGTTCACACTCGCATATCGCCAGAACCCATTCGGACTTTCTCGAATGTGTTGTATCCGGACATAGCTGTTGTGCTGGACGACAACCTGCTTGAGATGGTTAATGTGACGGCTAATCTGAAGACTGGTGGACTGATAGTTATAAATTCCTCAAAATCCGCTTACGACTTGAATCTGCACGGTCAATTTACTGTTGCCGTTTCGGATGCCTATCGTTGCTCCGAGACCGCTGGCCTTATAGTCGAAGGCAATGTGCTTGTGTCCACCGCCATTCTCGGCCCTTTAGCCGCTGCAATTGATTTTGTGGGTCTGGACCAGATTAGACAGGCTATAGAGAAAAAGTTCACGGGAAAAGCCAGGGTACGGAACCTGAAAGCCCTGGATCTGGCTTTCGGGCAAACTGTAATTGTCACACCGCAGGGTTTGTCGGCGGCAGTTCATGGATAAAAAGTTTCTGTGTAATTAGCGTAATCAGTTCTTTGCTGGGAAAATTTTTCAACCAGGATGGATGGCGCTAATTGACTAGTACTAAACTATTGATAGGTTCACAAAACTATTTTTCAGGAGAATGTCTTGTCAGAAAAGTCTATTCCAATTAGGACTATCTCAACGCCAGCAGAGGGGGAAGCGGGTAAGACGGGTGATTGGCGATCTCAAACCCCCAAGATTGATCACCAAAAGTGTTCTCAAAAAGAATCCTGCCTCTTGTGCTGGCTTTATTGTCCAGATGGGGTGATTTCGTCATCATTTCCGCTGGAAATAAATTTAACATATTGCAAGGGTTGTGGAATTTGCGCAGAAGAGTGTCCAAGGAAAGCCATAGAAATGGTAGAAGACAAGTGAAACTTTGTGAAAACTAAACTATATAAATAGCGGGTCATAATATGGGGCAAATAGAAATAATTACGGCCAATACTGCAGCGGCTATCGCCGCAAAATTGTCGCGCGTTCAGGTGGTTTCCGCATATCCGATCACTCCACAAACTCCAGTTACCGAAGAACTGGCTGAAATGGTAGAAAACGGTTCGCTGAAAGCCGAGTATATTACGGTTGAAAGCGAGCATTCAGCCTTAGCCTCGGTGGTAGCCGCGTCTCAAGTTGGAGCTAGAGTATTCACGGCCACCAGCGCCAATGGACTGCTCTACATGCACGAAATGTTGCACTGGGCGGCCGGGAGCAGGGTCCCAATCGTCATGGCCTGTGTAAATAGAGGTGTGGGGGCTCCGTGGACAATTCTTAATGACCAGCAGGATACCATTTCGCAGCGGGATACAGGGTGGATCCAAATCTATTGCAGAAACTCCCAGGAGGTAATGGATAGCGTAATCCAGGCGTACAGGATCGCCGAACAAATCCAGATTCCAGTCATGGTCTGTTACGATGGTTTTATTCTTTCCCATGCGAGCACGCCTGTTGATGTTCCAGCCCAGGAAGATGTCGATCGCTATTTGCCGCCCCGACAGGACAAGTCAATAATCGATGATCATAGTCCGATGAATGTAAACCCACTTATACTTAGTGACCCACGAGCTGATGCGGACGGAATTCCCAGGCCGGGTTATATGGAATTCAGATATCGTCTCCAATGTGACATTATGGATTCGTTTAAGACCATACGATCCGCAGATGAGGAATTCGAAAAAATTATAGGCAGAGGTTGGGGCGCTTCGGTATGGACTTATAGAATGGACGACGCTGAACATGCCGTCATCAGTATGGGGTCACTTGCGTCCGAATGCACCGTGGCTGTGGACCAGTTGAGGAACGAGGGTATAAGAGCTGGCGTCGTAGGAGTGAGAGTCTATAGGCCTTTTCCTGCTTCGGACATAGTTGACCTGTTGTCACGTGTCGAAACAGCAACGTTTTTCGAAAAGGATGTAAGTTATGGATACCAGGGGGCTTTGGCGATGGATGCGAAAGCTGCAATGTATGACTCCCAATCTAGACCCAAAATTACCTCCCATGTAGTTGGACTGGGCGGGAGGGATGTTAGGCCGGAACAGTTGGCTGATGCCACCGTGGAATGTGTCAATGGCTCTGGACACGATTGCTGGTTGGATGTCCGTTTCTAAAGAGAATTGAGTTTATGCTGGTAGGGCCCACCCGTTAAATCAGGAAAGCTGTAAATATAATTTAGGATAGTGTGCTATGGCGACAACTACAGTCAAACAGTTACCGAAAAAGGAAATGATACTACCCGGAACCAGATCATGCGCAGCCTGTGGACTAATGCTAACTTACAGGCATGCGCTGAAGGCGCTTGAAGAAGGTAAAACCATAGTGGCGGTCCCCGCAAGCTGCATGACAGTTCTTCACGGTGTTTATCCAATAACCCCGGTCAAAGTAATTTGCATTAACAATCCTTTTGCGGCCACGGGAGCTTCGGCCACTGGAATAGTGGCGGGACTAAAGGCGCTTGGCAAATCTGGCTATACAGTCGTAGCTTTTGCGGGTGATGGGGGCACTTACGACATCGGTATACAAGCATTGTCCGGCGCTTTAGAGCGAAGGGTCAATTTCATATACGTTTGTTATGACAACGAAGGCTACATGAATACCGGGACACAGAGATCCAGCGCAAGCCCTGTGGGAGCTGTAACTTCGACAACGCCAATTCTGGCCAAACTTCAACAAAAAAAGGACATGATACGAATTGTGGAGGCACACAATTTGCCGTACATCGCCACATCCTCGCCTGCCTTTCCTTTTGATCTTTATGACAAGGTCAAATATGCCCGTGATGTCGTAGGGCCGAGGTATATAGAGGTGCATGCCCCTTGTCCTCCTGGCTGGGGTTTCCCCAACAAAGATCTTATAAAAATGGGTAAATTGGCTGTAGAAACGGGTATACACATATTGTTCGAAATAAGGGATGGAAAATTTAGCCTTACCTCCCGCTCTCTGGCCATGGCGAAAAAGGGCCAAAAAAAGGCCGTATCTGACTACGTAAAGGGCCAAACACGCTTTAAGAAAATCTCTGAGGAGCAGCTTACTCAACTGCAGGAATTCACAGACAACAAATGGAATGAGGCGTTGGAAAGGCACTTTAAGTCCAACGCTTGATAATTGATTCATAGTGGGTGTCACTTCGAAAGGCCGAGAAAATCACTTTGGTTATAATTGATGAATGGCGCAACGAATTTTTACGACTCATTGCTGGAAATCGACAAGGTCTTTTTAGAGACTGGTTATTTTGATAGGATTTCATTACCGGCTAAACCGGGTGATCAAATCTCACCTCCTTCATATTCTTTTGGAAAAGTTAAAGAACTGTTCAGAGAATCCTGTGCCATTGACGCAGAATTTGCTCAGCTAGGATCGATCCTCAGGAATCGTGTCCTGCCTAAGATAAGGGATCTGGAGCGGGGAGCGCGAACCCCGGAAAATAATGAATTGCTTTCTCGATATTTAGCTCGCATCGAAGCCGGGCTAGATGAAATCAAAAACAAAAAAGAGATTGCCAATGTCTATGGGGAGTTGCTGTCTCTTTATATAACGAGCCTTTGCGGAAGCGCAGCGCCTGGCCGTCCTCATCCTCTCATCAGGATGATCCTTAAAAACATCGTTAGCAGAAAAGCCCCCGAACTTAGCAAACAGTTTATTTTCAGAGCTTTCGCCAAGCTCAGACGTACGATAACAATTGCTATTATCGCAAAACGCTACGCCGTCTATGTTCTAGCTGTTAAAGGGCTCAATGTAATATTTCGTAGTGAGATTGATTTTCGGACATACGGATACTCCCCGGAGGGCTTAGCTCTCCAGATAATGAACATTCTGATTAAGAATGGTGTCAAGCTTGCTGATGTTACGGATGTGGTATGTGGCGGAGGTGATCTTGGCCCCTTACCCGATGGTATATTTGTGCTTACCGAAAAGGTTAGGGACGAATCGTGGAAAAGATTGCACAACAGTTCTCTTAACCGTGGGGCGCTCGTCGCTAGCGAACTGGTCCAGCTGCTAAGGAGTCAAAAAGGTCATACTCCGGTCAATGCTTCGTTGTGTAGTCCTCTTTCTTTTTCAACACTTGCTACTCAAGAATTAAATTTTCTATTTCGACCTGAGTCGAGGGCCATGCAGCAGGGGTTTAGGGGTTACGTCAAGGTGACTCCTCTCAAATCCGTGGCAGCGATTATCTCCAACATGAAAGGATTGAAGCAGGAGGAGCTTAACCTGTTGGTGCTTACGCTGGACGAACTGTTCGCGTCCGTGGTCAGAAAGATCGGCCCCAGAATTGTTCGGGAATTGACGGCGCAAGACGCCAACAAAATCCTTATCAACTTTGATTTCTCCAAGATAGTTGAGTATCTGAAAAAGGAAAATTTTACGATACCGCCTCATTTTCGATTGGCTTCAGTCGATATGGGAACCGGAGTGCTAGAAGTTTGTGAACTTTTGATGATAGCTGAGTCAGGTAAAATTTCCAGGAAGCTGGCCAGCTCTCTTTACCATATCGTTGACTCATATGCGACAAGCGTCGCCATGGCGCTAGAAATGTGCTCCTCTGGCTCATTTCCCGAGCGCCCTCACTTTATCGTTGTTACAAGTATGAGAGCAAGTGATCCTTATTTTTACAGGCTTTTTACAAAAATTCGGGACAGGATTGACAATCCCCTTACACCGGTTCTCTGTCTGGATTCGCTTGAACATGAATACCTCATAGCAAATCATCTTTTCGAGATGTACGTGAACCCCACCGTGGGAGAAAGCCGCTTAAATTACGGGTTTGAAGCCCGAAGCATGAAGCAGGCGTTGCAGGTTCTGGAGTCCTCCGGGACATTGAGTGAGACATTTTCTTTTTCCTCGCTTCTAGACGATGTCACTGCGAAAATCGAAAAGGGTACGATAGAACCAGCAAGCGTAGTTCTAGTGGGCGCTGATAATGAAGATGCCTTATTGGCCGCCGCAAACGCGCGAGAGTATGGGCTTGTAAGAAAACTAGCATTGATAGGAGATGAAGGCGATATTTTAGCGGCGATAGAGAGGTCCAATGCTGGTCTGTCTCTGGCCGACGACCCTGACATTTGGATAGTGCCTACTGACCGATTGGCCGTGGACTATGAAGAGAAAAAGAAATCCATGGCTGAGGAATTCAGGAAATTTCTCGTCGACCACCGGAATTTCGTCATAATGAAGGGTAGTATAGATACTTCGGCTATCCTTCATGTTGCTTTATCCATTTATAAGCAGGACGCCGTAGAGAACGGCGCCAAAAAAGATCAGATCCCTAAGCTAGCCACATTTACAGGCCTGTTTGTTTTTCCCGACAAACGCTTTCTGGTCCTATCTGACCCAGCCGTAAATCCAGCGTTCACAAGCGCTACCAAATTGCTCGCAGCCATGGAAAATCAACTCGATGTAGTCAGGCGCGTCGTAGGCCCGGATTTGCTGCTTAAGCTCGCCATCATTACGGCTGTTGAGAAGGAAACATCTGCTATACCTTCAACCTTAGTGGCCGCGGAAGCTGAGGGCTTGGCTAAAGATCTCGAACAAAAATACGGCCCACTCATTGTTGAGGGTCCTTTGTCTTTTGACTTGGCTACAGCTCCTGAAGTGGCAGAAGAAAAACATTATCAGGGAAAGATTGTCGGTGACGCCAACTGTTTGGTGGCCACCGAAATCAATACTGCCAATGTTCTGTATAAGATGCTTTCCAAAACCATGGGCAGCCTGGGACTTATGATAGACATAGGAGGTATAATTACCGCTGGTCCCGGCACCACGCCAATCGTTCTTACATCAAGAGGAGATACAGCTCAGACAAAGTTTCACTCTATTCTGTTGGCGCTTGCTTATTCTACCGCGACCCTAGCGAGAATCGGCGAGAAGTAGTTGTGTCGCTTGCGGGAACTTTTCCCTTGATTCAAAAGTCCATTAAATGTAATATTGTCGGTTTGACGCGACCTTGTTTGATTAAATAGGCCGAACTTCCACCGGAGGATCCGAATATGCTTTGCGATACCGTTAGAAAAGGCGTTAATTGCTCGTTCATGACTAAAAAAGGCTGTGGCTTCACAGGCGGACGCTGCCTGACGATTATAGAAAAATGCCAGGGATGCAACAGAACATCGGCGTTCGATGATAGTGTTTACTGTCTTGTGTCAGCCAATCCGGCTTCAAAGTGGACCAAGGGTGACTGTAATTTCGCGACACACCTTGAAAGAAAGAAAGTTGAAGAAACCCAGAAGATCAACCCTTTGAAGGCTTCAAAAAGAGCTGCAGCCGCAAAGAAATGACATTCCTGTTTTGATAGGTCCGGCGCTCATAAAAGAGCGCTGGGCAAGATCCATTTCAGTCCTTTAGCAGACTAGGGTTTGGTTGTGGGAAGATCTCTTGGGGGAAAGGTGGCTACAAAGGTAGTGCCTTGGGATGGTCTGGAACGGAATGTAATGTTTCCTCCATGCTCCTTCATAATTTTCTGTGTTACCATCAGGCCTAGTCCTGTTCCTTTGTCTCCCTTGGAAGTAAAAAAATCCTCGAACACGTGGTACTTTAAATTTTTGTCGATCCCCACGCCATTATCCGCGACCTCGAATATAGTCGAGCCATCTGATCCTTTGCGAGTTCTAATTTCCACGAGGTGTGTGTCCTTCCATAAGTCCATCTTGCAGGCATCCATGGCATTGGTTACCAGGTTAGCCAGAACCGTGTGAAGTCCCTGTGGATCGACTACGGAATGAGTGAGAGATGGATCAAGGTCGAGACGGATGTCTATTGAATAGCTGCTAGCCACATCTTTGAACAGATCATATATTTCAGTTACGATGTAATTTGGGTTTATCAATTTGAAATCGGGTTCTCGCTCACGAGAACAGTAAAGTATGTCTTTAACCAATTGGGAGAGTTTCTCGAAATTTAGAAGGACTATTTCCCATCCTTCTTTTATTTCCTTCTGATCATTATCCTTTATCCCGCTATTTACTATATATATGCCACCATCAAGACCCATCATTATGTTCTTGATACTGTGAGCCATACCAGCAACGGTTTGTCCGACGAGAATAAGTTGTTTCTGTATCTCTTTTATAGATGTTATGTTAACCGAAGTTACTAGCACCCCCAACAGGTTATTCAGCTCATCGTAGAGGGGAGACGAATAAGCAAGGACGTTGATTCTGGGTTGATTTTTGGGGACTAAAAGCAGCTCCCTGCTGTGCACCAGGCCATCTTTAAAAGTCTTCTGTACAATACATTCAATGCATTGAGATTTTGGAATATTGTAAAGTTTCCGGCAGGTCTTGCCTTTAGGAGGTCCAAAGTGTTGTTGATGGAGCTCATTGCTCCACAGCACATTTAGTTTCTCATCCTGAAGTGTTACGTAACAGGGTAGGGCATCGAGCACATGTTTCCAGTCGTAATTCAGGGCCTCCGTCATTCCAATTCACCGTGATAAAAATGGAAGAGGGGATCGGTTAAAAGGCTGGTCCCCTAATATCGAATGTCTACAATAGATTAACAGAATAGCGTTACGTCATGGGTGGTTTGAGAAAAATAAATCCAAATTCTATTCCCCCGCTACCCTATGGCCTTTTTGATCTGTTCGAGCAAGGCTTCTCTGTCAATGGGCTTCTCAAAAACGGCAAAGGGCCTGGAGACAGCAAGGTGTCGACCTGGAAGCCCGCTAATGACAATTACTGGGACACTCTTGAACGTTTTGTCCTTTGTCATGTTACGGTAGAACCGTGTGCCGGTTTCGTTCGGCATTTGAAGATCAAGTGTCACCAGGTCCGGTTTTTCCTTTTTTAAGATTTCAAAAGCCTCTTCACCGTTCGACGCGGAGCAGGTGTCATAACCGGAATCTTCCAGAAAGGTAGTCAGGTATTTCACCAAATGAGCTTCATCGTCTACAACTAGAATCTTTTTGGGCATTGCAGACTCCTCCGAGAACAATTACGAGTTTTATTCGTGTTTAAAGTCAGGCAGTTCATTTAAAATTGGCATACGGTTAACAATAAAACGAAAAGTTAGCAATCCTATGCAAATTATGGTTATTGTGATCACGATTTCCATCCAGCTAGGAACATATCTGTATTCCCATGGTAATGTCCAGTTGAAAGCTACAATAGAGGTGTTCACGCGATTAAGCAAGACACCGATAGCCGCTGCTATTGCTGCTCCTCGTACCATACCGGGTCTGCTATTCTGCACCCCGTAGATGCAAAACAAGGCCGGGACACCTACAAATCCAAATGTCTCGACCAAATACCAATATCCGTACGGAGTGAGTAGATAATTCCACTTAAAACCATGGGCCAGGTCGAGTACCTTTAGGCCCAAATACAAGAACATTACGACCGCAGCGGCTTTTCCCAAGCCAAGAGTGAGCTTGTCAAAATGCTCAGGATCATGATCGTGCAAACGGTCAGTGAACACTCGATGAGATATCATGCTTTCAATTATTACCATACTTATCCCGCCGTAAACAGCTGAAATAAAGAAAAGTAGGGAAATGTACTCTGTGTACCAGAGAGGGTGCAGTTTGCTGGGCATCAAAATAAAAAGAGCTCCAAGAGCGGACTGATGCCCCATCGTCAAAAACATGCCAGTTATTGTAAGTCCAAGAGTCCCTTTCACCCACCAGTTACGAAGTTTCCTCCAATTTAGCCATTCAAATACTGCTGGACACCATTCAAAAAATTGACAATGTAGGTACAATGCCACGGACAACGCCACAAGAAAGAGAATTGAACCCGGCCCTGGGGACACGAAAAATGGGAAATAGAGGCGGTAGTACCTTCCCAAGTCAAAAATAAGTCCTACCACAGCGAAAAAATAGCCTAGTGTTCCTCCCAGTAAAGCAGGTCGAACCATAGATTCATATTCTTTCATACCCAGGATATGAACAGCGGTAGCTATACAGAAACCACCGGAAGCTACCGCTATTCCCGCCATCATGTCAAAGCCTATCCACAATCCCCACGGGGTGTAATCCGACAGATGAGTTGATGCGCCAAGTCCAAAGAAGATTCTGTAGAGCATGATAGGTACACCAATAGCCAATATGATGGCCATCACACCATTGAATGCCGTCAAATTGCTTTTGAAATAATCATTCCAATTCATACCCAACAAAAGTTTTTCTTGAACCCAGGAGAGTCGCATAGTCTCGCTTCTAGCTTCCATTACTTGCCCTCCTTCTTTTTCAACGCTTGTTTAATTTCTTCCTTACAAATGGTGTCTCTACGCTTGGAAAAAGTGTACAGACCAACTGCCAAGGCTGGAACTATGAGGTATATGGGTGAAGCTGCAGTCAGAAACGATTTGGAGAGGGTTGGGATGGGTGTCGTGCCTAAATCTGTCCTGAAACCGATCTGGTTGAATGGAACAGCAGCCAGGTACATCCAGCTAGTGCCTCCTACCTCGTTTTCCCCATACACGTGATTCACGTACCTCCCAGGACTATCCAGAATTTTCTTGTGGGCCAATTCAATCAGGTCTGATCGTTTTCCGAATGTCATGGTCTCAACAGGGCAGATTCCCACACAGGCGGGCACGCCGCCTTCTCTGGAGATTCGATCAAAACAGAAAGTACATTTTGTTACCTTTGGTGTCCATGCGTTGTAATACTGGTAAGCCGGTATTTCGAAAGGACAGGCAGCCATGCAATAACGGCAACCAACGCAAACGTCGGGGTTATAGGTTACAGCCCCGAGTGGCCTCTTGGTGAAAGCCTGGACAAAACAGGATGACGCACAAGCCGGCTCATAACAATGCATACATTGTTTCTTTACATAAATAGGCTTTGACGGATCCACGGGATTCTCGAAACGGTTGACCACGGTATAGGTATCGTCCCGAGTTCGTCTATATTTCTCGAAGACCGCCTGATTTTTCTCATACTCTGTCATGGAAAATTGGTTGGGTAATTTGTTCCATTCCTTGCATGCCCACTCGCACCTCCGGCATCCTACACAAACAGTGGTATCCACTAATACGCCGAATTGGTTTGGCAATCCTGGGAGTTCACCCATAGAGGCCCTTGCCCCCGCAGGTCCACCAACTGCGGCT
>JBMFSZ010000060.1:3233-12271 GCA_049967315.1 Desulfomonilaceae bacterium | reverse complement strand
AATTCGAGAGGAAAAATGTCTACATGATGGCCCATTTCAACCAGCGCGGTAGAAACTGACTCCATTCGGGTTGCTGATAAAGACGTGTACCCCAAACTAGGATGATCCTTCTGTGGGTAGATTACAGCTAATCTCACGGAATATAACTCCCCTTTTTGGGATAAGATTAGAATACGTTCTTGTTTACGAACTTAGAAAGTTTACGATTCATTGTATTATAACTTCGGTGTCTGCTTTTATTATACTAAAATGGACTCAGTATTTCCCGCGGAAATTTTTATTTGCATAAGGTTTTCGTGAAAATCTTTGTTCATCGGAAAGATACGTAATTTTGGAGACTTTTTAGGATGGTTATTTGTTCACTATAGAGAACCTATTAAATTTCCTATATATTTTATATGGATAGTTGATCTGGACAAATTCGTTCTCTATTAAAGAGTTTAATTGACAAAAGCGTAATTGTTAGTATAGTCACATTAAGTGTTGTTCATCATAATGGTGAAAGCGATACATTCCGTCTTATTTTCAGTTTAAAATAACAGATAACTTCATCTTGGATTTTTTGCTGAAGTCAATATCAAACTTATCAAGTAGCTAAAAACCTCCCAGAGGTCCAGCTTCGTGAACCTCAAGTTTAGGCATCGAAGGAATTTGGACCAAATGAATATTGTTAGATTGCTGAATTTCCACTGTCGTTTGTTTTCCTTATTTGTTTTGGAATTAGGCCTCAGCTAACCTAGTGATTAGCGTTTGGCTGAAAACCAGTTTTATTCGTATCGGCGCCATGTAGCTTAACCAAAGATACTAGAGTCTTTGGTCTGACAGGCTGTGTCAAGAAGTCGCATGAGTTGATGTCAAACAGATCGTAGTCTGGGTTTGGAGCTACGATCCAAATATTAAAAGGGAAGGAGTAGAAAGGGTGGAACAAAGCAAGGCTGATTGGTCCCAAATTGCCCGGAATCCCAAGTTTAAGGAGCTTCACCGTAGAAAGGTCAGGTTCCTTTTTGGATGGTGGATATTTTCCACGATAATTTTTGTGATCTTTCTGGTTGCTGCCAGCCTTGAACGTCAGGTCTATGGATGGCGAGTAATCGGAGACATTAACTTGGGTTATTTACTCGTTCTGAGTCTTTTTGTCTACTGTTGGTTCATAGCAGGCTATTACGCGTCCTGGGCAAACAGATACTCGGATAAAATGACGGAGGATCTGGTCAAAGAGTTAAAGCAAGGAGGGATAAGGTGATGAGAGGACGTATTGTCATTTTGGCGCTGATGTTTGCTCTGCTTGCACCAACAATAGCATTGATACCAGCGCAGGCGCTGGCCAGTCCCGATACTCAGATAGCCAAGGCAGTTGTCACGGAAACTGGTAAAACTCCTGCTCCTGCTCCGAAAGTAGCGGCGGACAAAAGAATCACCATCACGATGTTTTGTATTTTCATCGCTATTACGCTCGCCATCGTTTATTGGGCGTCCAAGAGGACCACAACTACGGGAGCGTACTACGCCGCGTCAAGTTCGATCACTGGGTTCCAAAACGGATGGGCGATGGCAGGTGACTTTATGTCCGCTGCCTCATTCCTTGGGGTGTCAGGATTGATATCTATCTTCGGATGGGACGGCATGATGTACAGTATAGGCACCAGCTTCGCTTATGTCACGTTGTTGCTCGTAATGGCCGAACCTTGCAGGAACGTTGGCAAATACACGGTTGGAGATATACTGTCCTTTAGAGCTTCTCCGCGGCCAGTTAGGGCTACTATGGCTTTGGCCGCTGTGCTTCTGTCAATCATGTACCTTATCGTGCAGATGGTAGGTGGCGGCAAGCTTATGGAACTACTGCTCGGTATTCCGTATACATGGGCTGTCATTATGGTAGGCGTACTCATGTTGATTTATGCCGTGGCTGGAGGAATGCTAGCCACGACCTGGGTCCAGATCATCAAGGCCGGTCTTTTGATGGCTGGCGGCGTAATTCTATTTCTACTTATGGCAGCGCATTTCGGTTTCAATCCTGTTCGTTTATTTTCGGAGGTTGTTAATAGTCCCAAGATTCAGTCCTGGGTTCAGATAGCCCTTCTAAAACAACCAGTGGCTCAGCCAGGATTTGAGTATGGCAGAAGATTCCTTGAGCCAGGTCTGCTTCAAACAAATGTATGGGACCAGGTTTCTCTTGGAGTTGGCTCTTTCTTATTGGGCGTTGCTGGAATGCCTCATATCCTAATGCGATTCTTCACCGTACCGGACGCAAAAGCGGCGAGAAAGTCAATCGTTGTGGCCATGGTCCTCATAGGTCTGTTTTTTGTGATGGTCACACTATTTGGTCTCGGCGCAGCCGTCATCGTCTCGCCTCAGGCCATCGTCTCCGTAGACAAAGGGGCCAACATGGCGAATCTACTTATGGCTCAGTTGCTGGGTTCAAATGTTTCGCCACTTTTTGGGGATATCTTTTTTGCATTTTTGTGTTCAGTAGCTTTCGCCACAATCCTTGCGGTTGTCGCGGGATTGGTCCTAGCTGCCGCGAGCGCTATTGGACATGATGTTTGGACAAGCATTATCCGGGGAGGAAAAGCGAGTCAGCGTGAGCAGGTTTTGGCAGCGCGTATCTCGGCCTTTCTTGTGGGGATAGTAGCCATATTAATATCGCTTATGTCCCAAAATATTAACGTAGCCCACCTGGCAACACTTGCCTTTGCCATAGCGGCTTCAGGAGTAGTTCCTGCTGTCCTGTTCTCTCTATTCTGGAAAAAAATGACAACCGCTGGAATTTGCGCTGCGTTGTTGGTAGGTACAGTAGTGTCTTTGGTATTGGTCCTTGTTTCACCCAATATGACCTATCCCAAGATCATAGCTGATGGAGCTAAAGCTCAGATAACGAGCCTCGAGAAAAAGCAGACTTCCGGACCGCTGACTGAAAAAGAACAAGGCGATCTGGCTAAGGCCAAACAGGTTTATGCAGCCAATAAGGACGGAAAGTCCATAATCGGTCTTGACCGCCCATGGTTTCCTCTCAGAAACCCCGGTATAGTGTCGGCTCCGATAGGTTGGTTATTAGCAATTATCGTTGCGCTTCTCTTTCCCAACAAACGCGAGGAAGAAAAGTTTGATGAAATGTACGTGCGTCAAACTACCGGTATGGGCATAGACGAATTGATCAAGGCCTAGATCCAACTTAGGCTACAAAGGCAGCAGCCTAAAGATTAGCTTTCCAAAGCTACTGACTGGTAAAAGATCTCCCCATTTTCTGTAAGTTAATTGATGAAATGGGGAGATTTTTATATTCCGAGACTTCAGGGGATACTTGAAGCGGCTCTTGTAACCGAGTGACCCAAAAACTGCGCTTGTGTCCGAATGTTTCTTAGAGGCCGCCCAACGTCAGATAGAATTGGCGCAATGTCGTCGTGACTTTACCAACAAGAGCTTGGCAGACATCCCAAACGGTATAATTCCTCAAAGGTTTCCAGGTCAGGACCGCCCATTTTAGTCACAAGGAAAATGAAAAGGTATGCTGTCTGCAGTGCGTCCTGGAGAGCGTCATGCTGTGGAAACGCTGGCAAACAGTATGATTTGCACAACGTCGAAAGATTATAATAAGGATCAGATCGGGCATCCATTATGTCCTGATACCCAGGGGCCACCTTGTGGTTGTTGCGATAGCACATAGCTAACTGGAGGCAATCCATGACAGGGTTGCGCATCATTCCACCAAGCGTTCTTTTCATAGCATTTCCTAGAAAGGCCATGTCTATATACACATGGTGCCCAATTAGAACCGAATCCGCGCAAAAATTCAGGAAAGACTCCAAAACTTCGGTTAGGCTTGGGGCTTTTCTCAACTCATCTGGAGTAATACGATGGACAAATGTCCCGAGAGTATGCTCTTCGATTTTCGGTTTAGCGTAAGAATAGAAGGAATCCTCAACGAGAATGTGGAGGTTTCGTATGCGGATTCCGGCAATTGAGACAATTTCATCGACCGCGGGATTAAGACCTGTCAATTCGGTGTCGAATGCCACAAAATCATAGCTAGGCAATGGACGATTCATTTCGAATTTCTTAAAAACCTTGTCGTTTTGCAATAGCAGAGGATGTCGATCCACTGCCCTGCGCCCCATGAACGGGAATCTGAGTGTCACTTCCCGAATTATCCCTTTCCTTTTGTCTCTACATTTCAGCCCTGATTCTAGCAGCATAGATTTGAGTTCTTTTGATTACGGAAAAAGCCTCCTTAAGGGTTATTTTTTCGAGATCAGACAGATCGGCAGGGTCTACAAAATTGTGAGGTTCCGATCCTTTTTCAATAACCCTCAATTGCCAGACCAATCTTAGATGCATAACAAAGTTGTATGCTTCCAGTAGATCCGAGCAGACTTCTTTATCAATGTGACCATCTTTCATGAGAGTTGTAAGCCTATCAATTGTGTTGGTGACCGTCTTGCCGTATTTCAGGGCCATCATCCGGGCAAAATCTACCACGGGTGTTAAGCCTCGAAGCTTTAAGTCCACCCTGTTCTTATGCTCGCCATTTCTTTCAACGAGAAAATTTCTGAAAAAAGACAATGGTGGTTCTATCGCAAGACAATCACTTGCGAGATGCTTCAAAAATACCTCACTCTTCTGAGCCTTTTGGCTCACCATGGTCCTCAATTTGGCCCCTATTTCCATAGAGCCGAATATTGGTCTAAAATCAAACAAAATCTTTGCGTTTAAGGTTTCAACGGGATCTGTTTCAGCAATCCACCGTTCAAAGTATCCCACCCAAACATTGTATGGTTTTCTCCACCGACTGAAGGAAGCCATCATTTCCCACTTACACAGAGGATACCCGCACGCTACAAGATGTTTTATGGCCTGATTCCCGAACCTCCTAAAATATAACTTTGTCCTTTTGACCATCTCCCATTCGTTGAGAGGTTCTTCATAAATTATGGCGTTATCCTGATCAGTTCTGAATGTCTGCTCTTTGCGCCCTTCACTGCCCATTACAATCCAGCAGAACGGAACGGGGGGTGGCCCAAAATCCTCGATCATCAACGTCAACAGTCTATGAATCATTCGGTCATTAAGGACCGAAATTACCCTTGCTATGTTATCAGCCTTCGCACCTTCCTCAATAAGTGATCTGACTATTGGGACAATCTTTCTCGACAGAGCATAGAGGCCTCTGATTTCATTCTGGGAATCAATTTCACGCAATAAAAACAGGGGGGAACTCCCCTGAGCAACCAAAATATCATGCGCAGTGACGATGCCGTTGATATTACCTGCGCTCTCTACAACAAGATGACTCAGCCCTTGGGTCATCATTTCCAGGACTGCGTCAAAGCACAGGGCAGATCCAGAAACTGTCCTGATTGGACCACTCATTATCTTTCGGACGGGTTCGTCATAACCAAGTCTTTTGGCGACTACCTTGGACGTTAGGTCCTTGTGGGTAACTATGCCAACGAAATCCCCGGTATGGTTCTTCACCAATAAAGATCCAATCCCAAACTCTGACATTTTCTTGGCCGCGTTGTGTATGGAGTCGTCCATGTCTACAGACTTGGGATCCCCACGGGCTATGTCTGAAATTTTTGAGGCGAATAGATATATACTATCTTCAGATCTCCTCAGCGTGTCACGGAACCGAAGTTCGGAATATGCTGACTCAACGAGTTTCTGGGAAAGGCTTTTCAGGTAATGCGTTGCGAATGCGGGATTCTTCGCAATCAGTTCAGTAAACAAGTGATCGGGGAAAAGATAACAAAATGTGTCTTCTACGGTTTGAACGTTCAAGTTGGCCCTGGAACCCCGAATGAGGGCTAGCGCCCCGAATGAAGCCCCTTCTCCACGATAGTCCACCAGAGTTTCAGAGCCATCATCACTCTTTAAGAATACCCGTACCCCGCCCTTTTGAATCACATACAGGTTCAGGACTTCTGTCCTGTCCTGCTCCATAATTAATTTTCCTTTGGGGTAAAACGCTATCATGGCGGATTGAGACAAGCTATCGAGTTGAGACGGTGAAAGTTCGTTAAACGGCAGTGTCCTCTCTAAAAAAGAGAGAACAACTTCTTTGGCTGCTCCAAAGTATTTGCCCTGTCTAGCCATGATTGCTATGCCTTGGGTTTAATTCCAAAACGGAGGTGCCGGAATTTCAACTGATCTTCCGCGGAAACATTAGCCCCAACCTTTATCATCATTATATTTTCGTCTCTGAGTGTAATATTTGGCTCATTTGTATAAACTTCACGAAAACCGAATCTGCCATACAACCGCTTCATCATGGAACGGTACTGGACTGCCGTCAGTCCTTTGCCTTCAAGATCCCAATGCCACGAATAGCCGCATATATAGGTTATCTTGTTGTCAAAGAAATCGTCAGACATGGTAACCCCGATGAGTTTTTCTCCAAGCCCGCAACCGCGGTAGTTCCGGCTAACCTCTATCGCGGCGAGTTCATACATGAGGTCCCCCAAAGCTGCCCACCTATCATCAGGCGAAGGATAGGACCCTACGCAATAGCCAATGACAACATCGGGATCCGAAATAGCCAAGGTTACCCTGCCGTCTTTTTTGCGTGAAAAACTCTCAAAAGCTTCCAGACTCTGGATAATCGAGGAATATTGTGAAAAATGACCTAACCCTGCGTCCAGTTTGAGTTGCCTGAAAAAATCGGGCTGACAAAGGCCACATACTTTTACAGGGCCGCAATGAGTTTCAAATGTCTCGTTGTGGCCAAAGAGTCTGATCGTGCTTGGTGAATTTC
Organism: Desulfomonilaceae bacterium; assembly: GCA_049967315.1. GTDB lineage: Bacteria > Desulfobacterota > Desulfomonilia > Desulfomonilales > Desulfomonilaceae > CAJBEZ01. The sequence continues at coordinate 5,520 of JBMFSZ010000060.1, read as the reverse complement.
CCTCAGAGCTCAAAAATCACTCCATTTACTCTGGAGGTCTCGTGACATTATTATAAGGTCTCTATAACCCCCTTTCTTGTCTTTAATATAATCCTTGAGTGATCCTTCATGCCTAAAGGCAAGCTTTAGAGCCGCTCCCATGGCGGAATCCTCTACGCCGGCGATAAATTCGGCATATAGCTTTTCCAATCCCATATCCATGGCAGTTTTTATGCAATCCAGGATCATCCAGCTTCCTATTTTCAAAGAACGGAAAGCAGGATGAACCATTACTCGCAGGTGCGCAACATGTACGATGCAGGGAGCAAGCGAGAAATGTAGTCTCAAATTGGCCACGATCTTGCCGTCTTTTTCCCTCACCGCGATGATTGGAAGTGTCCGTCTAAAATTTAGCTTCTGTAAAGACTCGTGCAATATTTTTGGATCATTAAGTTTTTCCCTGAGGAACCACTGTTCGTTATCGGGTATTTCCGAGAAAAATTCGTTCAGCGCTTCTTCATCTTCTGGGGTAACAGGCCTCAAAAGAACTGAGTCACCGTCTTTAGTTACGATGGCTTTAGGATAATCCTTTAACATAAATGGGCTCCTGGTTAAGGATCATTGATCACTCACGGCTAGAGGTTAACAGAATGGGAAAGCGGATTCAATTCTGTTCCAACATTTAAACATCAATAAAAAACCCATGGAATAAAGTCTTACCCATGGGTTTAACTAGCGTCTCCGAATTTAAATCTTGTCAGACCATATTAGCCGGAATTAATTTGTCCTCAGAATTTTCGGATAGTGGATTCCGGTCCATTTAGGAATTCAATATTTTTCCGATTTCCTCCCTATCACAATCCATTACGTAGGGAATTCCGGACACATCAGTCGCTTCGCGCGTTAAAGAAACAATATCATTTCGATCTATGTAGGGCAGCGCAAACTTCCTCGCTCCAGCCATCAACTGTTGAAGGCCCTGTTTGAGTCTGTCGACATAGGAATATAAACCAATAGCTCCTGCAGGCAGCCTTTTGAAATCACTTCCAAAACGCTCCTTCAACTGGCTGGCCACTGCAAAAAGTCCCATATATCCTTCTTCAGCTTCCTTCCCTTCGAGTTCCATCTTCTCGGCGGTGATTTTCCCGTTGGTTTTTCCGACCATGGCCGCGGTCATTAAAGCTCGGCCTAGACAAATGGCTTTCACATAGGGCGCTCCAAGAGCAAGCGCCTTGAAAATATGATCTTCCAGCGAAAGCCCGCCTGCTATAGCGATCGGAGGCACATAGGCGCCTTTTGACTTCAATGTTTCGCACATCTCATATGCAAGACATTCAAGATACACGGTCGGGATACCCCATTCGTTCATCATGCGCCAGGGACTCATACCCGTCCCTCCCCCGGCTCCATCTACAGTCAGCATATCAATCTTGGCGTTTGAGGCGAATTTGATTGCTCTTGCGAGATCAACCGGCCTATAGGCTCCAGTTTTTAGGGTAACAAATTTTGCGCCTATTTTTCTCAGGCGTTCAATTTCATTATAGAAGCCATCTTCAGTCACCATTCCCAGCCGAGAATGTCTTTCGAATTCAGATATTCCGCCCTCTCGGAATGCCCTCTGCGCTGATGACGAAGTAGGATCAGGAAGAACTATGTAACCACGCTCTTTTAGCTGGAGCGCTCTTTCCATAGTATTCAGCTTGACCTCGCCTCCGATGTCCTTAGCCCCCTGCCCCCATTTCAACTCAAAAATTTCTACGCCCAGCTTTTCAATGACGTATTCCGGCACACCCAATTTCGTGTCTTCAACATTGGCCTGGACTATTACTCCACCCTTGCCCTCATACCAATGCTTGTATGCATTTATGCGTCGTTCCATTTCAGGCGACCTGACTACCTTACCGTTCTTGAATTCAGCCTCCCGGTCCATCCCGCAGATATTCTCACCCGCAACGACGATAATTCCAGAGATTGCGGCCCCTATGGCAATTTCTTCCCAATTGATCCTGGCTATGTAGGTGGAACCAACAGCGCCCGTAAAGACCGGGAAATCCATCTTGAGATCTCCCTTTGCGCCCAAATTCGTAGAACAATCTACCGCAGGAAATGTTGCCACATCAGAGTCAGCCGCTATTCCACAGGCGCCGACACATGTCCCCTGTATGTTAAAGTGAGAAAAATCCAATGGATAATCTTTGTCAGCTCCTGCGGTAATCTTCCCGTAAGGTTGAGGATAGATTACCTCTCGCCCCCTCAACGCCGACCTTCCGATTTCACATGGGCCAGGACAGCCATCAAGGCAGGTCAC
>JBMFSZ010000060.1:0-3223 GCA_049967315.1 Desulfomonilaceae bacterium | reverse complement strand
GCAGATTCCGGAAATTGGGGCAGGTTCAACCCTGGTTTTGGTTTTTGTAGCTGAACTTCGATTGGGTTTGCTGTACGACATATGTTTCCTCCACGAAACTTGAGTGTGAGCCGTCTTCCTGGATCATTCAGAAATAGACGTGCGTTTATTGCCGAAAAAGCTATAGCGCTGCCATAGTTAGTAGCACTTATTTTAATTTGATGGATATTAGTATCAACAAGATTTAACTGTCAACAAGTTTGGTGCAACCTTTAATCACGCCAGCAAAACTCTTGCTCCCGGTTACTTTCGAAAAAATGCAGATATTCCCCATTTCTTCTCTAGCTATTGGTCTTCTGATCCAGGCGCTTGGAATTCGGAAAGGATGAGTTTGCACTAGGATTCGAGGAGTAGACGCTCTACTGGCAGCCAATATTTCATGATTTTAAATCATTAAGTTACGCTAATTTAGCTTCGAATCAATTATTGCAAAATTGTCCAAATGTGACCACAAGGCACAACTTTCGGCATCCCACTTGTCTGGCAAGCTGCAAATAGACAAATTTTTCACTGACGCTTTCACCAAAATTCACTTTACCCAATCATCCAGTTCCACTTTCTCTCGCAGAACCTCAAATAGCCACCTTCAAGCTTTGACATTCGCGCCGATAATATCCAAAATGTGTCCAATTGATCACTGAAACTCGGAGAGGTTCTTCAATGGAAGGAAAACCGGTAAGTTACAGTCGCCTGGTGATGGCCATTCAAATGAATCCTGAGGACGCCAACCCGGCGGGAAATGTCCATGGAGGCGTTATCATGAAGTATGTAGATACCGCCGCCGGTGTGGTCTCAATCAGGCATGCCAGAAAACTTGCGGTCACTGCTTCAATCGACAGACTTGATTTCCATCACCCCGTTTTCGTTGGCGATTTATTGATTTTAAAAGCGAGCCTTAATGTGGTAGGACGAAGTTCCATGGAAGTAGGAGTCAGAGTGGAAGCCGAAAATGTTTTGACTGGAGAAGTTCGCCATACAGCATCGGCCTACCTGACTTTCGTAGCCTTGGACAAATCGGGTAAGCCAACAGAGGTTCCTCCCTTGATTCTTGAAACACCGGAGGATAACCGAAGGAACTGCGAAGCAATCGAGAGAAAAAGGGTTAGGATGGAACAAAAAGCTTCTGAGAGATGCAAACCATGATTACTTCTGTTACGACCCTATGGAGGGCAGCTCAATGAATGGCGACGGTTTTGAGATTGGAGGTTATTACCCGGGTTCTATTGGACACGTGGTTGAAGCCCACGCTGTGTACTACAGTGAATACTGGGGGTTTGATGTTTCTTTCGAAAGCCAGGTCGCTAGAGAAATGGGGGATTTTTTTGCCCGCTTTGATAGTAAAATTTCCGGTTTTTGGACTATTCGGGAAAAAGCTAGATTTGTAGGCTCAGTGGCTATTGACGGAGAAAATTCACTCAAGGAAGGAGCCAGGCTGAGATGGTTCATCGTACAACCTGAATTCCAGGGAAAAAGTTCAGGAAAATATCTTTTAAAAACGGCTATAGAATTTTGCTCCCAGGTTGGGCACAACAAAATCTTTTTGTGGACTTTTAGAGGTCTGGAATCAGCCAGGTCCCTGTACGAAAGGGCAGGCTTTCAACTCGTGTTGGAACATGAGGTAGCTCAGTGGGGCAACGTCATAGTTGAACAAAAATTTGAGTTGCAGCTGCCAAATACCGAACAAGAAAGGTTTTGACGCGAAGTTTTAGGGAACCTACATTGTTTGTTCTATCGATGGCTTGTTGAATCCAGGTTCCGAAAATTCGGCCAGCACCTTGATACCTATTCCACCACGTGGGTTCATTGTTCCAACGACCCTGGCCCATTTCGGAGCACAGGCCTCAACAATATCATCAAGCACTCTGTTGGTAATTTCCTCATGGAACATGCCCAGGTTCCTGTAGCTGAAAAGGTAAAGTTTTAACGATTTGGATTCAATACATTTTAGGTTCGGAACATACGTTATCACGATATGAGCAAAATCGGGCTGACCTGTAATTGGACAGACGCTGGTAAATTCAGGGCAATCAAACCTGATCACGTAATCCCGGTTTGGATACCTGTTGGGAAATGTTTCCAGCCTCGCCATGTCTGGACTGGACGGATATTCCTGTTTACTTGATGAGAGTATGGTGAGTCCGTTGGGTTCGTCTGAGGTCATACTGCGTTTCCATGATAAGATGTTGATTATAAAATGCTCGGGCAGCTAAAGGACCAACTTGCCGAAAAAATTATTCTATTATATCAGGCGAAATTATGCGAAGTAAAGAGATTAGCCTTGGGGGATACCTTCCAGCCAAATCAGTGATCCACGATCTAGACCCTCGTACAAAACTGATCGGTTTCATAATCACACTTACCATGGTACTCTTTCTTCGGTACTCTTACAGGGTAATTTTCCCCGTATTTCTGGCGGGATGCACTATTTCCCTGTCAGGATTGGGATGGCGCGTCTGGTTACAAGGCCTACGAAAAATTTGGATAATGTTATTGATAACCTTCATTCTCAATTTCAGTCTTAATAATGATGGACGACCTATAGATTTTTTTGGTTTACTTACGCCATTTAGCTACGAAGGGCTAAACGGCGCAATTTTTCTAACTGGAAAAATCGCTTTGGTAGCAATATTCTCACTAGCTCTGACATTTACCACATTGCCGTGGGACATTGTCAAAGGATTGAAGTTTTTCGTTAATCCTCTTGCAAAGATTAGAGCTTCCATAGGGGACTCGTTTGTCGTCCTGTTCCTGGCCTTACGTTTCGTCCCGTTGCTTCAGGAGGAATGGACCAGGCTTATACAGGCCCAGGAATCCAGAGGGCTAGACTTTAGTTCCGGAACAGTTATTACAAGAGGGCGCAGATTGATGTCCCTGATCGTTCCTTCCATGATTCTAGCGTTCAGAAAGGCTGAAGAACTCTCGACAGCAATGTCAGCCCGAGGTTTCAGGCCTGGTGAAAAGCGGACAGATTACAACCCGCTTGAATTTAGATTGAGAGATTTGTACGCGTTCTTGGTAATAGGGGTGGTTTTTTTGGGCGTTGTAATACCATGAAATTGCCCGAACTCTTCGCTGCCTACCTTGCTGCGTCTATTTTTTCCGTTCAATACAGGACTTTCCCCAAAAATTTAGGTTAATCCCAATGAGAGTTGAGGATTAGGCGTTCCCTTATTCTTTTCGTGAA
>JBMFSZ010000059.1:0-12281 GCA_049967315.1 Desulfomonilaceae bacterium | reverse complement strand
GGTCCACCAACTGCGGCTGCAAGCCCAAGTCCTGCAACCACCTTCATGAATTTCCTTCTATTGTCATCCATAGTTGATCATCTCCTTGATAGTTTCACCGAGCCAAGGGCAACGCTAAAAAGGGGCCTTTCACTCCTTGTCTTTGTATGTGAGAAATCTCCAAAAAGAAAGAAACAACACTAGGAAACCGGCTATGACTATGTATTCACTACCTTTTGTGAGCGAGTACAATGCGACTAAAGTGCTAGGCATCTTATTCTCCTTTAGGGATTGGTGCGCCAATGATTTTGCCACCCTCAACAGGAGGTATCAACTGGTCAAGCTTTACACCTTTCTTTTCGGCGTGGCACTTTACGCATTCCAATGCTGTGGGTTTTTGGTTCATGGCCTTGTGGCAGCCGACACATTGACGATGATAGGCCCCCAGAAGACCAAGTTGCCCTAAGTTCTTTGACTCGAATGGCCTGTTGTGGCAACTGACACAGGCCGGAAATTTGTTTATCTGATTTCCCGAACTTTCCATTCGGTGATGACAACCGAAACATATTGTCAGTTGCCCATTTTTTGCGTGAAATGTTCTAGCAAGTGAATTCTCATTGGAAATAGTGTTCAATTTGTTCGCAATCTTGGCGTGAGGGAAATCTACAGGCTTAAATTCCTTTTCCAAACCCTTGATGGTGATCTTCTCGGGAAATTTGTCTTTGCTAAAATTGAAAGTAATTGGAGGAACTTCAGTGATCTTGCCTTGTGAGGGACCTCGATGGCATACAGGGCAGGAAGACTGAGGTAAAGGCGATGTCCTCCACTGATGGCAACCGTAGCATTTCTGACTGGTTAAGGCTATGTGATGACAACCAACACAGGATTTATTAGCCGTCGCCATGTGGAATGCTCTTTCATAGCTTATGCCTCCGCCTCTGTTGGATTCTTCAGCAATCGTATGGCAATTGGAGCATTTTTCCAGTGAGTGGTGATGGCATTCGTTACAGAACTGTGCCTGAACTTCATGAGATTTGTGATTGAATGGGACTACCAGCATCCGCGGGCTCGATTCCGGGGAACTGCTACCTTCAGATTTTTGTGGAGTGGTAAGATCCATAACATCTTTCTGGCCCCGGTCAAGGCGTGGAAGAGCTGCTATTTGCTTTGCGTCGAGTGGTTTATGCTCTCCGTGGCAGCCTTTGCATTCTATCGGCCCTGACTTCTTGTCATTTAGCTTCGAACTGCCATCCCGGAAGAGCGCCTTTGGATCTTTTGACAGTACCTCGGCTACCTTCATGTGACAGCCTATACACGCAGCGTGCGACACATTAGCTAACGAGCGGGCATCCTTTTCATTCACCGATTTATGGCATGCTGAGCAACCGTTTTCCGAGTTATTTTTGTAATAGAGTTTTTTAAGTTTTTCGTCATAGGCATGATGGCATACCGAACAATTCTTGTTAGCGTCCTTTATTTCCCCAACCAACGGGATTGTGCCGGCGATGTTGAAGGTGGCCGGGTCCTTCAATTTATCCATGGTGGCAACATGCGTCGCATGGTCCTTGTAGTTGAAGATAGGCTTCCATTGCCAGGATATCTCAGGAATTTTGGCCTTTCTGTTATGGCACTTTCCGCACATACCTATTTCAGGTCCGCTCTTTTTCCCTTGAGATCGCATCTTCTTGTGACAACTTATGCATTCATTGTGGTAGCCATACATAATGGATGTCTTATTATTCATGTTGACAGGGGTTTTGGGGAACTTGAACACTTTCACTTCGGAATTTCCGAAGGATGGGTCTTTCTCTTTTGTAATGTGGCAAAGAGCGCAGTTACCAGGATTGTCTTTGAGTAACACCTTGGTATGCATGTCGTGATCGAAGACTACTGGCGCCCGATCAAGTTTTGCGGCTTTACCCTTGTGAGCGATAACTATTGACGTATTAGGAGCCTTTTTGGAGTCTTGCTTCTCGGGAGACATGGAGGAGTGGATTGGTCGCGTCCCTCCGATCAGTATGAAGGCTCCAAGCGTAAGCATAACCAGGACTATTTTGCTGTTTCTCCTGTTCATGTATCCACTCCCTTTTTCTTGGCCGTTTTTTGAATTGATAGCTTGCATCAGTTAAGCCCTCAATTCATCCGGTATTTCCATTACTTCCATAAGAATCTCGCTAAAGAACTTCACATGCATGCCAAGTTTATACCCACCTATAATGTCTTCTATCCCACTGTGACAATTGTGGCAGGGTGTGATAACAATCTGTGCCCTTGTCTCGGCCAGTTGTTTTGCCTTGACCTGATTGCCCTTGACTCTGGATGTTTTCCATGGAGGACCGCAGTTGATCACGCCACCTCCTGCCCCGCAGCAGTAGTTGTGCTCGAAATCGGGTTTTGGAGGCGTGAAGTTCTCGCATGTAGCATCTATGATTGCCCGTAATTTTTGACCCAGGCCCCTGCCTCTGACTATGTTACATGGTTCCTGAACAGTAACCGGGGTTTTAAATTTTTTAGCGATTTTGATCCTTCCAGTTGTTATGAGTTCATGGTAGAAGTCCACTGCATGAATAAGCGGTATAGGGGGTTGCCGCCATCCTAGCCATTTGGGCCCATCGTACGCAGCCCCTCTGAAGGCATGGCCACATTCCCCCATGACGATCCTTCTTGATTTCAATTTCAATGCTGCCTCGTGATGATATCTTTCCACTCTACCCATAGTCTCGAAGTCGCCCGAATACATTGCCATGTTACTGTTGTCCCAGCCGTCTAATGAAGGCATAGTCCAGTCCACTTTTGCAACTGCCATAATTTGCGCCATATTGCCGATCAATTGGGCAAGTATCTTGGGCTCAGGAGCTATTACAGAATAGAAAACATCAGCCCCTTCCTTATCCAGGGGAATTCGGGCGGTTTTGATTTCCCCTTTGGCTTCTTCTTCCTGCCACTGGAGCGTATCGATCCATTCATCCTGCTTGACCCACATTTGGTTCATTGTGACAGAATGGCTGTTGACGGTATCCTGGAGGAACTGTGGCACCATCCCCAATTCACTACAGATCCGTCGGACAACCAACAGCAGATACGCTATGTCAATGCCAAAAGGACAATACATGCTGCACCTTCGGCATACGTTACATTCAGTATGAGCGATCCTGGAGCACTCTTTAAGAAACGCGGGTTGGACAGCGCCACCTTTGCTGAGCATTTCCCAAAGGGTCTGCTTAACCTTGCCCACTGGAGAAAAACGCGGATCGCGATCATTGGACAGGAACCAGTGGCAAGCGTCCGAGCACAATCCGCAATGGACACATGTGTTCAGATAGACCTTGAATCTGGCGGCGGTTTCACTGTCTACAATCCGGTTCACAACTTTTGCTATCTTTTCCGGGCTCAGATCCTTGACGGTTTCATCCAAACCAGGATCGGCAACTATCGGAATCGCTGCTAATGCCATAGGCTGTGTCCTCCGTTTTAATCTCTTCTCACCAGTCCTTAGCGTTGCGAACAGCGCCGAATTCAGACCCCATGTAAGCTCTGGTGAACGGGAAGTAAAGCATGTGGCTTAATCTTGTGAAAGGAATAGCCATCAGCATTATTGAACCCGTGATCATGTGGATAATTACAATTGTCTGATAATCGAACCATTGCTGGTTGGCGGCCAAACCGGTAATAAACGGGGCCGCAGCAATAGCTAGAAGTAAATAGTCCGATGGATATGTTACAAATTGGACCTCGGGGAGCATTAATCTTCTAATAAAGAAAAACACGCACGCAAAAATAACAATTATGGTCATGTAAGTCGCAGCCCCCTGGGACAAAACCATCCATTTTACCCCCCAGGCGAACGAAAACATGGCCACATGCGCTAGTAGCAATATGGGAAGCAGAATGAGGCAAATATGAAAAAGAAAGGTTACTATTGTTACTTCATATCTTGCCCGCATGTTCTTGGCTGCAAAGGGAACTATCCAGTGAAATAGGGACCTTAGTGAATATTTTAAGCTCATGTAAGGATAGATGACCTTGTCCTTGGAGGCGGATCTCAACATAGTGACGAACCGAAAGATCATCCCAAAAATAAAAACTATGAAGGCTATCCAAACCAGCGGGCCACTAACGAAATCGTACATCGCTAACTCTCCTAAACTCTCAGAGAAAGTCTTTGATATGAACTATTTTCCTGAGATACCTGCCATCTTCTATAGTCTTCAACAGTATCTTGGATCCATCGGGGCTGAAGACAGGGTCACCGAGTTGCTCGAATCTCCTCTGAAATATCTTTCCATTTAAGACTATAAAATAGTCGGAGCCTCTTGCAGTTTTGGCCGCGACATGTAGCCCATCTGGGCTAAAAATGGGGTCCCAGGCCATGTCAAAGGTCTCCACCCAAGGAACATCGTTAACCGTTATGGTCCATTTCCCTAAATCCTTGGCCACTGCGCCAACTTTTTGCCCATCGGGACTAAAGACTGGGGCCAAGACAGCATCACCGAAACAATTTTTCCAGACATTACCATCTACTGCTATGGTCCACTTTCCGAATTCCGGAGAAACGACCGCAGCGAGTTTGGCTCCGTTTTGACCGAAAACCGTGTGCCAGGCCTGATTAAATGTTTTTTTCCAGAGAGGTTTGCCGTTAATGAGCATTTGCCAACCGGTTGCTGTGAGACATGGAGCCACCACGTCATGGGCGCCGGGGACGAACATCGGACGCCAAACTGCCTTGAATTCCTGTTCCCAACGGACACCATCTACCGCAATGGTTTGACGAGTATCCTGAAGGCGAACCTCCGCAGCGACTCTCTGTCCGTCTGCGCTGAAAACGGCCTCCCAGACATTCAGAAAGGAGGAATCCCATGTATTCCCATCTACAGCGAGACTCCATAAGCCCTTTTTGAAACCAAAAACGTCTCCTTCCGCAAGTGCTGCAAGCTGGACATTTCCAGCAGTCCTAGATCCATCAGGGCTTACCTCAAGACTTCTCATCTGAACGAAATGGTTAGTCCATGGCTTGCCATTGAGAGCGATACCGTAGCCGTCCGGAGTCCTGACATTGACCGCCACGCCATCACCTAAACTGCCGAATTTCATGTTCCACGCATAATCGAACGTCTCTTCCCAAGGCTCGTCCTCTTCCACAACGGTCCACTCATCGTCGTTCATGCCTATGCACAATAGACGACCCTTTGGACTAAACTTCAATGACCAAAGTTTTTCAAACGTATTGGTCCACGGCTCGCCATTTACACAGACGGTGAAAGTTTCGTCCTCAGTCATTACGATAGCTGCGACTCTTTCACCATCAGGGCTAATCACAATTTCCTGTACTTCGGGAAAATCTGCGATCCAATCGTTTATGCATGCGATCTCCCTGATTGAATTTTCCCAATCCCAAGAATCAAGTTGCGGGTATGTCTGAAAACTCATCGGACCCTCCCCAAAGGAGTCTTTTTCGGGTTAATATATTGAAATCGGCCACTTCCAACTTGCTGTAGCTGATCTATTCCAGGTGACAAGGCAGAAAGCTCCCGCCCATGCTTTCTAACTGCACGGCCTACTTCAGCCAGTAGCCGTAGCATTGTCGGTGCGATCCTCCTGAACATTCCTTGCGGGATCAATCCCTTCGCCCAGAGGGAGTCTTATTGTGAAGGTTGTCCCAACACCCTCAACACTTTCGAAGTAAATCTCACCGCCATGCTCAGCCACAATCTTGCTGGTAACCAGGAGTCCTAGACCTGTTCCCCGGCTCCCCTTAGTAGAATAGAAACTTGAAAACACTTTTCTCTTGGTTTCGTCGCTCATACCCGCACCGTCATCGGACACCTCAAAGATGATTCCACCTTCTTTATCCACTAGCGTGCGCATAACGATTTTGTGAGTGACCTTATTTTTGTCCATTTCGCACGCGTCTATGGCATTGGACATAAGGTTTGAGAGGCAGGTATGAATTCCTCGTTGGTCCAGAAAGACCGGGAATTGCTGTCCGAGGTTCGGTTCAAATTGCCTTTCAATGGCAATAGACTTCTCTTGGGCCTTGAACTCGAACAGATTGCACACCTCTTCGGCCAGGGCGTTGGGGTCTGTGACTTCGTATTCGGGGGTACGTTGCTTGGAATATGTGAGGAGGTCTTTGACTAAATCGGCGATACGCTGAATGTTATTCTTAACCATTCCCCAACCGCGGTCCATCAATTTTGAATCTTTGTCCTCAATGGCTGTCTCAACGACATAGACCCCGCCTTCTAGTCCCTGAATAATATTCTTGATTCCATGAGCCAGACCGGCAACAGTCTGACCGACTACTGCAAGTCTATCCGAAGCCTGTTTCTCACGCTCTAGCCTCTTGAAGGTCCTAAGATCTTCGAAGAAGGCGACTGACCCGACAGGAGCGCCAAGGTCAAAAAGAATAAGACCCGAAAACTTTATCGGGATGGGTTCGCCGTCCCGAGAACGAATAACTGTTTCCAGTTCAACCAGTCTGTTGTCAGCAAGCGGCTTGCCTAGACTGGCATCGTGAATCATTTTGACGAACCGTTCAGGAAAACAGCAATCTACAGACCTATTACCGATGACTTCCGACGAACTATAACCAAGAAGTTTTTCGGCTGCTTGATTGAAAATTGTTACTGTCCCATTCTTGTCCGTTGCAATAATCCCGTGTATGGAGTTCTCAATAAGGTTAGTCTGAAAGTCTTTGGAAACCTGTAGCTCGTGTTCAAGCTTTACCTTGTCGCGAATATCCACTGCTATAAGCATGGAATATACGACTTCACCTTCTTCATTAAGAATCGGAGATGAGTAACTAACATAATTAGCGTCCTGGCCTGAGACGTCTAAGCCGCAATGTTCCTTGATGTATTTTTGCCCGTCGGCGAAAGTCCTGACAGCGTGGCAATCCCCGCATTTTTCGTGCTTTTGTTTAAAAACCTCGTAACAATGCATGCCGACACTACCCTTGAACAGGCGGGTCATATGCGAATTTTGTCGCACGATTCGGAATTCTTTGTCGATTACGCTGATGAAACACGGCACTTGTTCAAACAAATTCTTATATTCAAGGCGGCTGCGAAGGAGTTCCTGGGTCCTCCTTTTTATTTGGCCGCGCATTAGGTTGAATGCTTCAGCTAATTGACCTAGTTGGTCATTGGATTCCACAGGGGTTTTGTAACTGAAGTCTCCCGTAGCCACCTTTTGCATGGCCAATTGTAATCGGCTTACCGGCCGGTGAACCCTGAACAAGATGTAGAGACCTATAGTTCCCAGCACTGCTACGAATGTCCCTATACCCAACAAAATGACTTTGATTACCAAAGAGCGTACATGTGAATCAAACCGCTTGAGACTCATTTTCATATCCAGTACGCCTAGAACCTTCCGGTCTTTCGGGTGGACATGACAAGTGGCTGTGTAACAGCTTGTTTGATTGTAGATCGGAGTGATCATTCCCAGTGCCCTGTCATGGTCCACACGATGGATTCGAGTTCTTTTGTCTGTTGTCACTTCGCTAAACGGCCTGTCTTCGGAGTGACATGAAACACAGGCTTCGCTTTTCAGGTTTACTTGTTGGCCGATTTCTTCGGGGTGATTGGAAAATTTTATCATCCCGTCATGACGGTAGATCCTGATACCGGGAAACTCCTTTTGCCTGCCTATGTCTTTTATAAACAGCTCTGTAGCCGCCGGATCGTCGTGAAGCATGTTGCTGAACGTCGAATTAACCACGGCTGAGCTTAACCTGGCGGTTTCACGAACTATCTGGTCAAAGTAGAATTTTTTCTGGACATCCAGTAACAGGTAAATGTACACGACATAGGATGCCAGAAGTATGATTCCTACGCTTAGCGCAATCCTGAAACCCAATCCTCTGTGAAGATTAGTCCATTTTTTATGGATCCTGCTCATCTTGGACCTCAGCTAATCGCCAGGCCACTGTGGCCGATTGCGAACACAGACGTCCGGAAATCATTCACCAACAACTTCTTTGACCGCTTTTAGGAATTCCTCCTTGTTCACCGGTTTCTCTATGTATCCTTCTGGGGCCGGAATAGAGCGGTGGTGTATGAATTTCTTAAAGTCCATGTATCCGATCGGTGATGTTGAAAAGCCCGTTACCATTATTACAGGGACCGACCGGAGCTTCTCGTCCTTGCGCATTTCGTGATACATCTTGATCCCGGTCTTTTCTGGCATAAGCAAATCAAGGCACACTAGATCGGGCTTTTCATCGATAACTTTTTTGAGTCCTTCAACCCCATCTCCAGCCTCGCAGACCTCATAGCCATTTTTTCTCAGTAGAGTCCCGAGAAAAATCAGGACATCAGGCTCGTCGTCTATTATCAGAATTTTTTTAGGCATAGCCGTTCCCTCCTTTTGGGGGCTGTAGACTCCAATTTTTCAGGAACCAATTGCGTCGGAGTCTGTTCAGGAAACTCGGTTCCTCTGTGACCTACATTTAGCAAATCGCATGCCAAATTGGCTCTCATGAATAGAGCTAACTGCCTTGCGTGTAATTATTTGATTTTAGACGGGTTTAGAAAAAAGGAAGTTTTGGCCCGCAGTACATCAGGGGCTAATGTGTAGGCCGATAAAAGGAGTCGGTTTCCTCGAATGTTTCAGGTTTGTGACAATTAAAATGAGTCAATCGATAAGCGTTTGATATTATAAAATAATAAATAATGTCTCAATATTGAAACATCGTTTCGTTACGACGTTTCAGCGTCCAATTCGATATTTCTCAATCTTTCGCCACAAAGTGGCCCGACTCATACCCAGACGCGATGCTGCCACACTTTTTTTCCAGTCAGCGGCTTCCAATGCTTTTACAATGATTTGCCTCTCAACAGCATCGAGGTTAGTTGGAACTTTTTGAGGTTTTTCGGGGTAAGTGGCCAACAATGGCTGATTCAACAATCTTGCGGGCAGGTCCACCGAGTGAATTAGTGAACTTCTAGCATGCACGAAGGCGTATTCTACAGCGTTAGCAAGTTCCCTAACGTTACCTGGCCAGGGATAGGTTTCCAGGATCTCCAACACCCCATCAGCGATACCTTGTATGTTTTTCCCCATCTGTTTATTGAATTTATTTACGAAATGGCTCACCAGAAAAGGAATATCTTCGATTCGATCCCTCAAAGGTGGTAAATGCAGCGGGAAAACGCTAAGCCGGTAATAAAGATCGTCTCTAAATGAGCCGTCCAATAGTTTTTTATAAAGGTCCTTATTCGTAGCAGTGATAAGCCTTATATCGATTTTAACGCTTCGGTTGTCCCCAACCCTCTGAATTTCCCTCTCTTCAAGGACCCTCAAAAGCTTGACTTGAATGGCCTGACTTATTTCTCCTATTTCGTCGAGGAACAATGTGCCGCCATTCGCAAGTTCGAATTTACCTATGTGATTCCTGATGGCGCCGGTAAAAGCTCCTTTCACATGACCAAATAACTCTGTTTCCAAGACTCCTTCCGGAAGAGCTGAACAATTTATCGCGACAAAAGACTTTTCTTTACGGGGTCCGTAAAAGTGCAGGGCTCGTGCTATTAATTCTTTTCCCGTTCCCGATTCACCCTGGATCAAGACGGTCGTGTCCGTGTTCATCAATGAGTCCAGAGATTCATATACCTTTTCCATGCTCTGGCTTTTGCCCACTATGTTGTCGTACCCATATTGGCGTTCCAGTTCTTCCTGCATCCAATGGCTCTGGGAAACGTCACGGAAAGTCTCCAAACCACCAATCAGCTCCCCATCGGGGCTGTACAGAGGCGCAGCGTTGACCAGTAAGTGCCTCACTTCATTGCATTTGTTATGAATGGCTACTTCAATATCCTGGTAAGGGTGTCCACAGGACAAAGCTCTGTCCACAGGGCAGTTTTCCCTGCAAACAGGGCTTTTGAAGAGTTTTGAACATTCTGTACCGAGGACTTCTTCCCGGAAATAGCCGGTAATCTTTTCAGCTGCCCGGTTCCAGGAGACAATCCTCCAGTCCTTGTCCAGCGTCATTACGCCTTCCGATATACTGTTGAGGATAGATTCGAGTAGTCGATTGTTTTCCATTGGACACCTCCTTGGGATGACTGGAGGCAATTCCTCCGATAACCAATGGAGACTCAACGGACAAGTTATGCAATATACAGGCCAGAAGACATTTCTCGGATGGTTAGCAAGAAACAACTGACTAGCGCCAATTGTTCGAATATGCTCGAGTCGAGCCGTGGAGTTCGATTTATAGGATAAATCTGCTTAAGTCATCACTCTTGACTATATCCTTGAGCCGATTTCGCACCATGTCAGAAGTTATCTGAATTGATGTCCCAGCCATCTCAGGGGCCTCAAAGGATATTTCCTCCAATAATTTTTCCATGATGGTATGAAGGCGCCTTGCGCCAATGTTTTCCGCTCTTTCATTAACTTCTTCAGCGAGACTGGCCATTTCTTCTATGGCGTCTTCTGTAAATTCCAAAGTCACGTCCTCGGTTTTGAGGAGTTCTTGATACTGCTTCACCAGCGCATTCTTGGGTTCTTTAAGTATACGAATGAAATCGGATCGAGTCAATGCGGACAATTCTACCCTGAGGGGGAAGCGCCCTTGAATCTCGGGGATCAGGTCGGACGGTTTCGACACGTGAAAGGCTCCGGCAGCCACAAAAAGAATGTGGTCAGTCTTAATAACCCCATGTTTTGTGTTGACGTTGCTTCCCTCTATTATGGGCAGAAGATCCCTCTGGACCCCCTCCCGTGATATGTCGGGCCCATGCGCGGACGAATGTGAACCAGCTATCTTGTCCAATTCGTCAACAAAAACTATTCCTGTTTCTTCGACTCTCAGCTTGGCCTTCTTAACTACCTTGTCGTTATCCAGTAACTTCGCCAATTCTTCCTGAACCAGGCTTCCCATCGCTTCGGGAACTTTCACTCTTCGACGCTTTGTCTTTCCGGGGAAGAAGTTTGACATCATGTCTTTTATGTTGATGTCCATTTCTTCCATCCCGCCAGGAGAGAAAATTTCGACAACGGGCAGAGCGTTCACCTGTGTCTCGATTTCTACTTCTCTGTCGTCCAGTTTTCCGTTCCGAAGCATTTTCCTAAATTTCTCACGGGTGCGCTGAGCTACTTCCATCTCATCATCGTTTTCTTTGGTTGGAGCATTTGAAGGAGTTCGCCTTAATTTTCGGGGTTGTCTGACAGGAAGGAATATATCCAGAAGACGCTCTTCGGCAAGTTCTTCGGCTTTTGGCCTCAAGGCTTCATATTCTTCTTCTTTGACCATGTTGATCCCAATTTCCATGAGGTCCCTAATCATGGATTCAACGTCACGTCCGACGTAACCAACCTCGGTAAACTTGGAGGCCTCAACTTTCAGGAAAGGGGATTCAGCCAATTTGGCGAGTCTTCGGGCGATCTCGGTTTTTCCAACACCGGTGGGCCCTATCATTATTATGTTCTTGGGCGCAATTTCATCCCTCAGTTCTTCTGGCACCTGCCGCCTTCTCCATCTATTTCGTAACGCTATGGCAACCATGCGTTTGGCGTTGTCTTGACCAATAATATATTTATCTAGCTCCTGAACGATTTCACGTGGTGTCAATGTTTCCATAGATTAAAGTTACTCCGTTACCCCAAAAAGTGACGCATCAATTGTTAACATAAATCTGTTTGAGATGGCATCAAAGTGTTTCAATCAAGAGATTTTCGTTGGTAAAGACGCAGATTTCGGCTGCTATAACCATGGCTGACTTTGCAATATCCCATAATTCCATCTCGGTGTGGCGCATGAGCGCTCTGGCTGCGGAGAGCGCATAATTTCCTCCTGAACCGATAGCTATTACGCCGTCGTCTGGTTCGACCACGTCACCTGTTCCTGATAGCAAAAGTGTCTGTTCTTTGTCTGCGACTATTAGCAGGGCCTCCAATCTCCTTAGCGCTCTATCCGTACGCCAGTCCTTGGCTAATTCAACTGCCGCCCTCGGCAGGTTATTTGAATATTTCTCCAGTGTCTGTTCAAATTTTTCCAGCAGGGTTAACGCATCTGCCGTCGATCCTGCGAAACCGGCCAGAACGTTTTTTTGTTTTCCCACTAGCCTTACTTTCTTTGCGGAACTTTTGACTATGGTTTCTCCTAGGGAGACCTGGCCGTCGCCTGCCATGACGACCTTGTCTCCCCGGCGAACGCAAAGCACTGTCGTGGAACGCGTAATCGGTTTCATTATGGTTGTCCTTTTTGAATTTGTGAAGTGTGACCAGTTTCCTGGATGGAGATGTTTAAGTTTTGGAATCGCGAAATCCACTTCTGGGATGGGCTTTGTCATAGA
>JBMFSZ010000058.1:8451-12285 GCA_049967315.1 Desulfomonilaceae bacterium | reverse complement strand
CGAAGTGCTGCAAAATTTCTGGAACCAACAATGGACGACCACATCCAAGACAAGGAATTCTGTAACCTTTACGTATCATGACATCTATGGGATTACTCGACGTTTCTCCCTCCTTGATACACAACATGTTTGCGATGGCGACGTGAATGTCAGGTTCCATGACGAGTGGCATCAGAATCTTTATAGCAAGAAACCAGGAAAATCTGTCCATTTTGTATATGACGGCATGTGGCATGCCGCTTAGCGCGGCCTGCAAGGTGGCGGTCCCCGATGTAACCAGACCATAGTCGGATGCCATCATTATTCTGGCAGCGTCCTCTGACATTATTTCAGCCTCTATACCCGATTCAGCCAAGGTCGAGTGAATTTGCTCTTTGAGATGCGTTGCTGCCAAAGGTATTACAAAATGTGTATCGGGATAATCAGCCAAATGTAATGCGGCTGCTTTGCACATAGACGGTAGAACTCGGGTTATCTCCGAGCCGCGGCTTCCTGGCGCTAGGGTCACCAACCAACCTTTTTTTGAAAGTCCCAGTTGAGAGCGTAAGGCTAATTTATCTACTTCTGCAGGAATGTCCCTAACCATTGTGTGACCCACAAAATTTGCCCGAACCCCTACACTGGAATAGAGCTTCTCCTCAAATGGAAATATCGTCATCATCCTGTCAACAACAGCGGCGATCTTGTAAATTCGGCGTTTTCGCCATGCCCAAACCTGGGGACTGATATAATAGCAAACTTTAACATCCGCCCGCTTTGCCACAGCGCTCAACCGGATGTTAACATCTGGAAAATCAACTGGAATGAAAACGTCATATTTGCCGCTGCGCAATTCCGATTTCATGCGCCGGTATGCGAGCATGACTCTCTTCAGTTTGTTAATCCCTCCGCTGAGACCTATGGTGTTAATTTCACTATAGTGCATCAATAACTTCATTCCAGCGGCCTGGAGTCTTTCTCCTCCAATACCCGTAAAACTTACCTTTGGGTAGCGAAGCCTGATATCTTCGACCAGGGCCGCCGCATGATAATCGCCTGAAGCCTCACCAGCCAAAACCAATATCGATCCATCGATATTAACTTGGGCAGATCGGCCTAGTTCCTTGCAAGAATCGAAAGATTGGGGCATATAATTACATCGTCCTCTATTATTAGAGGCCACTCCTTATTTGGAATTCGAATAGGCGCAGGGATTTTTGTTTTGTCCCAGGTTTTATTTTACCAGCACAACTTTTGCCTTGACAACGGAAGAATGTCTGATAAGAGTCGGTGGCGAACAGGTTCCTTTTTTGAACAAAGATAAATACGTGTCTGAAAAGATGATATAATCTGCACTATAGCAAGGTGACCACCAATGGTTTCAGGACAGTTGGAGTAACTGATGAAAATCGGTTTGTGTGAAAAATGCGGAAAGCCTACAGACGCAAGATACGAGATAAAGAATAATTGTGTGTACTTGGTCAAATTCTGTAAAGATTGTGGCCGTACATCTTCACTAGTCACCAAGGATGCCCGTAAGTGGCGATGGAAACGTGAAATTGCCGAATATCAGGAACCATCCAACGCATGCGACTGTTCGCTGAATTGCAAGAATTGTGATCATAAGTTGCATACGGCGCCCACTACGGTAGCCATTGATGTTACCAATTTGTGTAATCAAAAGTGTCCAATTTGTCTTGCTTATGTTGAGGCGATGGGATTTTCGTACAAACCGCCACTGGAGTATTTCGAAAAAATTTTCAAAGAGTTTGAAAACAACGATCCAAGGCCTAATATGTGTTTTTTTGGTGGCGAGCCTACAGTTCATGAGGATTTCCTTGAAATAGTAAAGCTTGCGAAATCCCACGGGTTTCAGGTTCAGCTTTTTACTAATGGCCTCAAATTAGCGGATATGGACTATTGCAAGAAGCTCTGTTCGCTGGGTATTCAGGTCAATTTTGGTTTGGACGGAACCCGTCCGGAAATATATAAAACTCTCAGGGGCGATAATTCGCTCGCCGTAAAAAAGAGGGCTTTTGAAAACGTTATAAAATGCGGTGTAAACAAACTGGCAGTTATCTCTACTGTGGCTTCAGGTGTCAATGATTCTAATATGCCAGAATTGATGAAGTTTATTCATGGCTACAAAGAACATGTCTCTGTCTGGGCATTCGTGCCGTTAACTCCTTGTTGGGAGACCGCCGATGTCGATTTGGAACCTACTACCACCGAATGTGTAGAAAATATTTTTGAGAAAATTCTTCCCGAAATTGAATTCGTATCAACAGGCATGATGAAATTCGAGGTTCTGTCAAGATTTTTTGGCAAACAGACTTTAGGTGGCTCACATCCCAACTGTGAGAGCGCTACATTGCTAGTTTCTGATGGTGAAGAATACATTCCGATTTCGTCATACCTTAATATCCCCCTTTCGGAAGCCCTTTCAAGGCTTCGAAAGCTAGACAAAAAGCTAATAGAGAAGGCCCAGTCCAAATCGTCGTCCGTCTTCCTTCGCTGGTGGTTTAACGTGTATACCGCCGCTATGACCGCATTGATAGTGGCTCGAGCTATAAATCTCCGAAAGTCATTTGGAAAACCAGCGTTTATAAATGGAGTTAAGGCCCTCGTAGACATAGTCCGTGGCCGAAAAATAGATGAAATTCTGAAGACCAGAACCAATTTTAAACAGATACTTACTCTTATAACAATTCCCTACGAGGATGAGGGCGGACTTGAGAATGCCAGGCTACACGATTGTCCAGCAGTTTTCGCATACGAAGATGTTAAAACCGGGCAAATCAAAACAGCGGCTTTTTGTTCCTGGCAAACTGTGAAGGATAAGGTTTGCCGCGAGATTCAAGCTCATTATGAGAATGTTTCCAAGACCAGGCAGGATACGCGAGTTTCTAAGCGGTCTGTCAAAAGCGCTGACCGCCTTAATTAGCAGGAGTTTGGTAAAAAGCAGTCTTTAAATCCAGCTAACCGGGGATGGCCAGATTTCTTTTTGGTTAGCGTAGGGTGGATAAGTTGTAATCGTCTCGAGACAGACACTTTCAACAAATCACGACCTCAGCATCAGCCCCTGTGGATAGGCTTGCCTATTTTAAGACGATGTTTGCGATAAAGTTTTAGTCAAATTATGGTTTTTGGCCTAGATTAATGGGGGCATACCTTATGGTCCCACCCCCTGAGCACAAACCTCTAATTAGCGTAGTTATCCCTACTTTTAACCGAGTCGACACGCTTTACAGGTCGATCTGTTCTGTTAACAGGCAAACCTACAGAAACGTTGAACTAATAGTTGTCGATGATGGGTCCACAGACGCTACTTCTGATCTTCTAGCTTCAATTTCAAAATCGATTGAATTTCATTTCGTGGAACAACCCCACAGAGGTGTCTCGGCGGCTAGAAATAAGGGGATTGCTATTTCAAGAGGAAATTTGATCGCTTTTTTGGATTCAGATGACGAGTGGAGAGAGGACAAACTCGAAAAGCAGCTACAATGGTTTGATCCTGAAGATGAAAATTTTATATGCCACTCGGATGAACTGTGGCTGAAAAATGGTCGGATCGTCAATCAGAAAAATATTCACAAGAAACAGGGTGGCTTTTTTTTCGAGAGGGCTCTTGAGAGATGCCTGATTAGCCCTTCGGCCGCATTAATTTCACGGTCTTTACTTGATAAGGTTGGGCATTTTGATGAAGCCCTTCCGGCCGCAGAAGATTATGATCTATGGCTTCGGGTCACTGCTTTTTACCCTGTCAAGTTCGTAAATGAGCCTTTGATAACAAAATATGGGGACCGAAGCGATCAGCTTTCCAAAACGATCCCAGCGATTGATAAATATAGAATT
>JBMFSZ010000058.1:0-8441 GCA_049967315.1 Desulfomonilaceae bacterium | reverse complement strand
ATCTTAAAAATCCTCCGAAACCCGAGGCTGCCGAAGAATTACCGAAGAGCCGCCGAGAAGGTTCTGGTGATGAAGTGCGAAATTCTCTCCAATGGGCTTAAAAAAAGAGGAAAGATCGAGGAAGCAGCGCATTATAATGATATCGCAAATGAATACCAAAACCGTCAATTTGAGCCTGAAGCGAATTGATCTGACTAACAGGGATTTTCATATCCTATGCTTTGATTCACTCGATTCACTATCAGCGTCGATAGTCGAAATCGGGTTGCTTAATCCTCCGGTTGTTAAGCAAACAGCGGCAGATAACTTTGTGCCGGTTTTGGGAAGGCGAAGACTGGAGGTTTTGACCCAACTAAAGACTGAAAATGTTGAAGTTCGCGTTATTGGCTTTTCGCGACCTGACGACCAAACTTTTTTAATGGCCTTTTGGGACAATCTAGACAGGATAAAACGAGATGTCGCCGTAAAGGCGTGTGCCGTTAAGCGATTAATGGAACTCATTCCCGTTGAGGCCATGGCTCAAAAGGTTTTACCTTTTATCGATGTTCCTGCGCAGGGTCCAAAGATCGAGCGACTTCGCAGGATCGGTTGCCTGGAAATGCCCGTGCTTGAGGCTCTATCGAACGGAAAAGTAAACGAAAAATGTGTTTTAATTCTATCACGTTTGTCTCTTGAGGAACGATTATCGCTATTGAAATTGATTTCTGATTTGGCGCTAAACTCAAACAAGGCATTTGAGGTCATTTCACGTCTTTTTGACATTTCGATTTGTTGGAGAGAACCTATAACAGGATTGTTGGCTAGACCCGAAGTCTTGAAGATACTTGACGACTCGAATATTGCATTGGCCGAAAAGGCCTTTGAATTTAGAAAGCTCTTGCAGCGATGGGCTTTTCCTGACCTTGTTCATTACCAGCAGAATTTCCAGAACTGGACCCAAGAGTTGGATCTACCCAAAGAGGTTATCCTGCGCCCTGCTCAATCGTTTGAAGATGATTCGATAACAGCGGAAATACGCCTGAGTTCGCGCGCAAGAACCGGGATTTTGTTGGACTTGATCCGACCTTTTCTGTTAGAAGACCAAAAGGGAAAACAGTAACTAATTCTTGAATTTATCTTTGAGACTCTGGGGTAATTCACTGTCGTCGATCTGTTCGATGGATGTAAGTTTCTCAAGATCGTCCGGTTTTTCGACACTGGGCGCCTGTTTTGAATTCGCCGAGGCTTCATCCTTTTCTGGTTTTTGCTGATTCATCACCAAGCTACTCCGGGCTTCAGATTTAAATTCCCTCTATAGTGAATTAATATGGCGCCAAACGTCAACTGTCTACAGAGATTCTTGTTCTTTTCTCGTTGTAGCCGGTATAAGGAGGTTATTGGATCATGAGATTCCCGGTAGATCAGATTTGGGTTGCAGATGACGCACAGCAATCGGCTCTGACCCGGCGGATTCTTGAAGTGAACAGGTCAGCCAGAGTGCTGGTAGGCGCTGAAATGACAGAAGCGGCGCAACGAATTGGGCTAGTTCCTGATCCCTTGGGAAAGGGTAAAAGAATATTAAAGCTTGTTCATTACAAAGGATCGTTCGTGAAACCGTGTCCCGGCACTCGAATGTATCTGTGCTGCGGACTGAAAATACTTAACATCGGCCAGGGATGCCCGATAGATTGCCGTTATTGCGCGCTTCAGGCTTACTTCAACAATCCTGTCATGGAAATATACGTCAATTTCGAGGAGATGCTGGATCAATTACGGAATTTTCTTGACACAAGCCCGCCTGGCAGTTTTTTCCGGTTCTGCACTGGTGAGTTCACTGACTCTCTAGCGCTGGATGATTACACCGGATATTCCGATTTACTGACTAAAACTTTTGCGGGTCGGTCCAATGCCACATTAGAGTTCAAAACCAAAACAGATTTTGTTGCGCCATTGCTTAGATCGAAGGTTACGCAAAACATTATCGTGGGTTTTTCTGTCAATGCTCCTGAACTTTCGAAATCCGAGGAATTAAGGGCCACGCAGTTATCCAAAAGATTGATGGCGGCCCGTAAAGTAGCTTCCAAAGGATTAAGGGTTGGGTTTCATTTTGATCCTATAATACCGTTTCAAGGGTGGGAGGCAGAATACAGCAAAACAGTCGAGTCAATCTTTGACAGCGTGAAACCAGACTCCATAGCCTGGATCTCTATGGGAGTATTAAGGTTTGTGTCAGGTCTGAGAGATGTCGTGGATTCACGATTCGGACCAATCAGATACTTTCACGATTCTTATTCGCCTGGATTGGATGGAAAACTACGACTAAGTCGAGGCCGAAGGATTGAGGTTTATCGATCTCTGGCGCGCCTGATTAGACTTCATAGTGAAAAGGTACTAATCTATTTGTGTATGGAATCCAGTGTAGTTTGGAAGGAGGCGCTTGGACTGGAGATAGCCAGTAATGAGCAGCTAGCTGGTTTGCTCGATGATTCAGCTAGATCAGCGATATGAAATTAACTCTAGTTTGCGGGCTTGACTTATGGTCCAAAAAGGCGCTATTCAGAAATTTTTTAAGTTCTCGAAGATGGAAGTCAATAAATCGAGATATCAGGATATTTGCAACTGTATAAAATTGATAAAGAACCTGGAGATGAAATTGTTTGTCATAAGTTTTTGTTGGATCAGTCGCAATTTATTACAGTTAGCGACTTTGATTTTTATATTACAGGGAGAGTCAAGAAATGGACCAGAGAAAACCTCTTATCGAGTTCCTGTCCAATGTATCTGATTACGATTTATCCGTTTTGTTCGAAGTCCTTGATGTCGCTCACCAGAGCCTGATCTATGAATCTACAGACGAAAATCTCGTTATGGACCAGTTTATGACGAACCTCTGGCTAGCGACCCGGTCCACCTCAATTTGACATGAACTTTCCGGACAAGATACTGGCGTATTGTGGATCCTGTCCGGAACCACCGGCCATTGCATTTTTAGGTTAAGCGGAAAGGCATCTATCATGAAAGTAGGAATAGTGGGATGTGGACTGGTGGGGAGCTCAGCGGCCTTCGCTATTGTTTTAACCGGTTCAGCCGAATCGCTGGTTTTGGTCGACATTAATGGTGACTTGGCAAATGCTCAGGCGGAAGACATACTTCATGCTACACCTTTTTCGAACACCACGGCAGTTTCTGCAGGCAATTATGATTCGTTGAAAGGTTGCAGCCTGGTTATATTGTCTTGTGGCGTTGCCCAGAGGCCAGGGGAGTCACGCTTGGCCCTTCTAAAACGGAACTCTAGTATCTTTGCTGATGTGATTCCTAAAGTGTTGGAACACGCCCCTGACACTTTGTTTCTGATAGCTACAAACCCGGTAGACATACTTACTGATATTGTAGCCCGATCTTTCGGTCTACCATTAGGGAGAGTCTTTGGGTCTGGAACATCGCTTGATACTGCCAGGTTTCGTTCGTTGATAGGGACATACCTCGGGGTATCGGCTCAATCTGTTCATGCGTATGTGCTCGGTGAGCACGGAGATTCGGAAGTGCTGCTTTGGTCCAGCGCGAGAGTTGCTGGAATCCCATTGGATGATTTCGGAAAGCAGGTTAGTATGCCACTGACGAACCAGATTAAAAACCACATAGACGAGCGAGTTCGCCGCGCCGCTTATCGAATAATTCAGGGAAAGGGAGCCACCAACTATGGAATCGGAGCAGGATTGGCCCGTATAACCAAGGCGGTTCGTGACGATGACATGACAGTACTAACTTTGTCGATGCCTGCAGATTGCATGGAGTGCCTTGCGGGAATAAGTATGTCTCTCCCGCGCATTTTGGGAGCGAAAGGGGTTACAGGTACTGTGAATCCTGTTTTGTCAAAAGAGGAAGAAAAAGCGCTGTGCAACTCAGCGGAACTCCTCAGGGCGACTAAGTCCGAATTAGGGTAAGAGCTACAATCATGCCCTGTTTAGACTGATGAAACAAAACTGTACAGTCCAGGATTCCTGTTGCCTCCAATGCTTTGCCGTAGAATTGATTCGCAGTCAATTTTTTCCTAGGGAAGATTGTTTCTAAAAGTTCGGCTTACCATTTTCTTCAGATTTTGTTTTCAGAGTTACGGAAACGCATTTGCTCTTCCATGACCAGATTGGAAAGATGTTTCTGAATTTCTACAAACTGCGAGGAGTTCTCGTCACGGGGACGAGGAAGAGAGACTGGAACAATTTCCTTGATGGAACCCGGTCTGTAAGTCATAACAACCACACGGTCCGCCAGATAAATCGATTCCTGGATACCGTGAGTAACAAATATGATAGTTTTTCTAAATTCCAGCCAGATCCGAAGCAACTCATCCTGCATTGTTCGACGTGTCAATGCGTCAAGTGCGCCAAAAGGTTCGTCCATAAGCATTATAGGAGAATCAAGGGCCAAGACTCGAGCAATCGCAACTCTCTGCTTCATCCCACCTGAAAGGTCTTTTGGAAATCTTTGCCTAAAATCAACGAGCTGAAGTTTTTCGAGGAGAGCATCGACCCGGTTTTTAATTTCTGACTTCTTCAATTTCTTTATTTCAAGTCCAAAAGAGATATTTTTCTCCACGCTCATCCATGGGAAGAGCCCATATTCTTGAAATACCATGCCTCGATCTGGTCCAGGTGATGTGACTTCGGTCCCGTTTACAAAAACTTTTCCGGAACTTGGTGGAGAGAAACCTGCAATGGTATTTAAAAGAGTTGTTTTCCCGCAACCTGACGGACCCAGAATTGCAACGAATTCTCCCCTATTAATGGAAAGGTTGATGCGCTCAAGAGCAAAAACTTCGCCTTCTGAGCTTCTGAAGACTTTGTGAATATTCTCAATCACCAGCTCAGGCGACCTGGAACCTGGGTCCTTCGATTCATACAATTTGGCTACCTTCTTTAGGTGTTGTCACAGCGTTTTTCAAAGCAAGCTAAAATAAGGGCATTTTTACTGATCCACCGTGAGGCATGAGTTACAGAACCCCTGCATTCGGCCGTGCGTGCCAACGTTTCGATGACTATCATCAATTGTTGCCACTGTGCCAACGAAGCAAATGATTGTTAATTTTGCTCATGCCTACGTCGATGGCCAATCCTAGAAGGCCAATGGAAATCATTCCGGCGATTATCTTGTCAGACCAGAGAAATTCGCGCGCTTCTAGGATTCGATAGCCAAGACCATTATTTACAGCTATCATCTCGGCAACAATAACGACTATGAAAGCAACACCGATTCCCACGCGAAGGCCTACAAGAATGCTCGGAGTAGCCGCAGGCAATATGACCCTTCTGAAAAGAGTAAAGTCACTGGCCCCAAGATTTTTTGCGGCACGAATCAACAGAGGATCGACCTGTCTAACACCTGCTATGGTGTTCATGAGTATGGGGAAGAAAGCTCCAATACTTATCAGGAAAAAAGCCGGTGGATTTCCTAGACCGAACCAGAGGATGGCTAATGGTATATAGGCAATTGGGGGTATTGGCCTCAAAAGTTGAACAAGAGGGTTGAGCAAATCGTAAACAAATTTGCTGAATCCCATTAACAATCCGAGGGCTAAGGCTAAAACCGCGGCGATGACGAATCCCGCGATCACCCGAAAGCCGCTGGCGAAGGCATCCTGCACCAGTTCACCAGACACGAGCCAGGTCAAAAAACTCATTTTATTACCGTCATACGCGTCATGGGGTATAAGATAGTCAACCCAACGGCTAAAAACCTGGGAAGGAGCAGGAAGGACCTGAGGTCTGAAAAAACCTTTCCTTGCGAGAATTTCCCAAACGACCACAATGCATAATGGCAACACGACGGAAAAAAGGAGTTTTCGAAAAGGCGAAAGGGTGTGGTTCATCGATAAGTTGTCCCCAATTATTTTACGTGAAGTTCGTTTTTAGCCTTTTTCAAGAGATCTAGCTTGACAAAATCCTTTGCCACGGGAGGGGTGGTCATTCTCCCGATTCCGTACTTGGCCATCATGTCGGTGGCAACCTGAACCTGTTCCGGCGTAATGTCATAGGTAAAGGCGGAGTTTTCGGTCGCTTCACGATATTCCTGCGAGGTCAACTGTCCCTTGAACATTTTTTCTCTCACATATTTTTCCGCGACTTCAGGGTGATCGACAAAAATTTTCGTAGCATCGACAAAGCATTTCAAAACTCTTTCAGCTACTTCTCTTTTCTTGTTGTACATTGCTTCAGTCATAATTAGTGTTCGAACTGGCTCCCCGAGAGGCGTGTCATATGGCTTGATGATTTCTACACCAAAGCCCTTGCTAATTGCCTGAGCCGATTGAGGCTCAGATTGAGATATTGCATCGACATTTTTGCCCAGGAGGGCCTGATTTAGGTCTGCGTATGCCATGTAGGCTAGCTGAACATCCTTGCCTGGTTTTTCCGACGATGAGAGATTGAATTTTGCCAGTTCGGCAAGCAAAACCAGTTCTTGGGCGCCACCGCGAGGAACACCGACTTTTTTCCCTTTCAAGTCAGCAATGGAGTTCCACTTGATGTCTGAACGCCCCACGATGCGAGCCCCACCTCTCGCAAAACCGGCAACTATATATATGGGAACATTTGCAGCTCTAGCCGATATGGCTCCATCAACCGCGCTTGCAGCGACATCTATTTCACCTGCTATAATTGCTGGAATTATGTCAATACCTTTAGGAAAGACCATTTCCTTTATTTCGAGATTATATCTTGGGGCAATTTCTTTCATGTACCAGACTGCGCCGTAGTGAGCGAATTTGAGTGTTCCCAGACGCACTACGTCTGCAGCTAAAACTGGGCACGGGATTGTCAAGATTAGCGCCAAAAGACCAGTCAGAATTTTCTTCATTCCGCATCTCCGCGAAGGACATAAAGTGCCACCTATTACGTTAGAAGGTCGGTTTTCAATTGTGGGTCCCTTTTGGAACCGTTGAATATATCTTGAATCATGCTACGAGATCCGAAAACCAAAAGGTGGTGAAGCTTGTTCGATCCGGTCAACCATGCGTTTCCCAACCTGTTAGAGTACATCGCCGTGTGGTTTTGCGTCAATAATAAACACCAATAAAAAAGCATGGCGGACAATCTAAAAATGGTTCAAGCGTGGTCCTATACTATTGGTGTGCCTCACAGTAGATGGAGGGTAGCGGATTCGAAGAGGACATATTTTTTCACAATCATTCGGTGAAGCCTCGTTCTCTCATACTTTCCACGTTAGTGAACATCGCCATTCCAGTTTTCATTTTTCGGAAGCCAAGTTTTTTATAGAAATTTTCCTTGCCTGGAAACGCGTATAAAATGAAATGACAATTAGGTAACCGGGAGATAATAGCCTTTAGCACAGTCGTGCCGATACCCATTCTCTGAAACTCTGGCATAATAGCTACGTCATAGATAGCCGCCTGATATGCGTAGTCTGAAATTGCCCGCCCAAATCCTATCAATCTGTTTTCAACGTATACAAACACACACACTTGACTATTTTCAAAAGCCTTCTTGTGAACAAAGGGGTCGTAATAACCCATCCCAACTTCTTTCAAGGTCTCAGACACCGTTTTCCAGTCTACACCAGCGCACTGATATCTTAAGTCGATTTCCACTCAAATAACTCCCACAAAAGGTCCAGTATCAGCAAAAAAATGGCCATTGCTAAATCGTTATAATCCAGTCTCATTAGATCATCCTGATGAAAACCGAACCATTGCAATACTGTGTAATGTCAGGCTAGTCAAGTTGATCCATAACCTGGTGATTGAAATCAATCTGCAATATAAACTTTTAGTAGATAGGTGGAAGCTAAAGGCGCGAAGACCCGAACATTAGCCTCAATTCCTTGGAGATGCTGAAGCACGGGCATTTCACCTATTCCAGGCACACCGTAAACCGTAAAAAAAACATTTTGAGTGGATCGTGAGATTCTTGTTCGTTGGTCGGGTCCGTAAATTAGACTCGATATAATTCCTTTCGCATCCCTCACGATCATGTCACTAGGCTTGACGATTTGATTTTGTCCGTTCATCCTGGTGTAATTCTCATCTCCGGCTGCGATGTCCAGTGTGATCGGTTCCGTAATTAAGTCCCAGTCATGACCGGCGGTCAAAAGCGAATTCCTCAATTCCTCAATGAACATGGACTCAACCAGAGCCGAAACAGCCGGTATTGGTTTGTCCTTGAAAATTACGGACTCAAGTTGCTGCAGCACATGATATGTCTTGTTGAATCGTTTATAATACTCACGGTAAGCTCTAATCGGCTCCAGGAGCTTGAGCTCGCTGCGGTCCTTGAAAAGGGCCCTTAAATCTGCCTCCAGCTCCCTTTTTACAGAATCCAGTTCGGGATGTTCAGACGGATTGCAAACATTTTTCATTATCAGGACACCGAAATGAGCGCCTGGATAGGCTTGTTTCCAGCCATTACTCACTGTAAACATTTTTCCATCTCCTTGCTAACGTCGCTCCC
>JBMFSZ010000057.1:0-12299 GCA_049967315.1 Desulfomonilaceae bacterium | reverse complement strand
ATATCAGTTGGGGGCCGAATTGGGAGGACGACCTTGCCGGTGTTAACGAAACTGGAGTCGAGGACAGCAATTTCTCCGGTCTGGAAAAAGAGACCTATCTCAGGTTCCGAGATGTGTTCATGTTTCATATTCCACGAATCTGTGAACATTGCCTGAACCCGGCATGTGTCGCTTCATGCCCATCGGGAGCGCTTTACAAGAGGGACGAGGATGGCATAGTCCTTGTTGATCAGGAGAGATGTCGAGGCTGGCGTTATTGCGTCTCGGGGTGTCCTTACAAAAAAGTCTATTTTAACTGGACCCAGGGAAGATCTGAAAAATGTCTGTTTTGTTATCCCCGTATTGAAAGTGGGCTTCCAACCCTTTGCGCTCACTCTTGCGTCGGACGCATACGCTACATTGGCGTAATTTTATATGACGCTGATCGAACCTGTTCCGCCGCTTCGGTTCCTGACGATCGCAAGGTTTACAAATCTCATCTGGACATTTTCCTGAACCCCCACGACATTGAGGTCATTCGTGAAGCTCAAGCTCAGGGAATATCTGAAACCATGTTACAAGCTGCAAAACGATCCCCTATTTATAAATTGGCAGTCGAATGGAGGCTCGCATTCCCGCCACATCCGGAATTCCGGACCTTACCGATGGTTTGGTATATTCCCCCATTGAGCCCTTTGATTCCTGGGATTGAAGAATCTCAGTCGCCTCTGGATAAAAGCGATTTCATGCGTATCCCATTCCAGTACCTGGCCAATCTGCTATCGGCCGGTGACCAGAAGCCCGTGAGATTTGCCCTAAAACGCCTTATGGCTGTTCGGAAATTCATGAGATCAATACGAGTTGAACACGATCCAGACATGCGGGTTCTGGAGGAAGCGGAAATTTCCGAGGATATGGTCCACGAGATGTACAATCTTATCGCCATAGCCAAACACGGTGACCGATTCGTCATCCCTACGACGAAACGAGCTGACACCGAAAATATGTACGATGGTCGTGGCGTGTTAGGTTTCCCTCCAGGATCACAACCCGAAGTTAGCTGATCGACCAGTTCGTGATTTTAAAACTGCTGTTTGAATATCTATACAGGATGTAAATTCGATGCCTGTCCAGAAAGATAGACGCAGGATTTTAAAATTATTCTCTGTCTTGTTAGCTTATCCAGATGAGCAGTTACTGCAGTCTCTCGATGAAGTACGTGTGGAACTCTGGGCCCTTTCTCAATACCCCGCTATCAGCCCCTGCAATGAATTCGTGAAACTTCTCGGCTCTGTGCCATTGATCAGCATGCAGGAACGTTACACGAATATCTTCGATTTGAGGGCTGAAACATGTCTTAACCTAACTTATCACGAACATGGCGAAAACCCTGAGAGAGGCGTAGCCTTGGCAAATTTTCGGCAATTGTACAAGACATCGGGTTATGAACAGACAGACTCCGAGTTGCCGGATTACCTGCCAATAGTGCTTGAATTTCTGTCTCTGTGCGCGGACGAGGTATGCTCTGCCGTCCTGAGACGTCATGTTGCTCACCTGGAGGTTTTGGCTAGTCGACTTAAAGCACTTGGTGATCCATATCAGGTTGTAATGGAAGCTCTATGCATTATATGTCGGCAAATTGTGACTAAAGGAGTTTGAGCTTATGGAAGCGCTATTTAGTAAGCTAGCTTTTCAGATTTTTCCATACATCGCTCTAACCGTGTTTGTTGTAGGGCATAGTTATCGTTATTATTCAGACAGATATCATTGGAACTCCAAATCAAGTGAACTGATTGATAGTGACAGCCTGAAAACCGGAATAACCATGTTCCATTGGGGTATAATATTCACATTTTTTGGACACTTCTTCGGATTACTTACTCCCCAGAATTTTTTGAACAAAATTGGAATTACGGCTGGAATGCACGAATTTATTGCTCTCTACACTGGCATGTTATTTGGTACAATGGCCTTCATCGGGTTAGTAATTCTTCTCAGGCGAAGGCTTGGAAAAGATCGGGTCCGTGCGACGTCTTCCATCAACGATATAGCGTTATTGTTTATGCTGACTGCGGTCGTTTTTTTGGGAACCTATAATAGCTACTTCAAAACATTTGATGTTCTTTATACTATCGCCCCATGGATCAGGGGAATCGTCACTCTGACACCTGACCCACGATTAATGGATCCGGTTCCCTGGTCCTACAAGATTCACATACTATTTGCTCTGGCATTGTTGGCGTTTTCGCCATTTACTCGTTTGGTCCACATATGGAGCGTACCAGTTACATATTTCCTCCGCCCGTATATTTCCATTCGCCGTAGATTTGCCGGTATCTTTTAACGAGTTACGGAAAGCATGAGGTTGTTGAAAGAAACTCGTACATCGGCGCTACCCATTGAGAACTTACCACCGGCCTATTTTTCTATGGTCATGGCGACAGGCATAGTCTCGATCGGTGCTGAGTTCGAAGGTTTCCGAATCATATCTTTGGGATTGCTCTGGTTGAACGTAGTATTTTACCTGTGCCTCTGGGGACTCACAATAATTCGTCTAATCAGCCACTTGGACCGAATTGTTGCAGATATTGGGGACTTTAATCGGGGCGTTGGTTTCATGACCACTGTCGCCGGTACCTGTATCGTAGGAAGTCAATTTGTTATCCTCGATCAAGCTTATAGATTGGGGATGGCCCTATTCTGCCTTGGATTGGGAATTTGGGTTCTCTCCATTTACGGCGTCTTTTCAAGCTTTATTATCCGTTCTACAAAGCCTCTGATCCAAAACGGAATTAACGGCGCCTGGCTTTTGGCGACGGTGAGCACTCAGTCTCTAACAATACTGGGAGGTAGGCTGGCCAGCAAGTTCGCATTTTGTCAAGAAATCATGCTTTTGTTTTCTTTATGCATGTTCCTGCTCGGGTTCGTACTCTACTTGATTATTATAACCCTGATATTTTACCGGTTCATTTTTAAGGAATTTGGTCCTGAAGACTTTAGCCCGACGTACTGGATAAATATGGGAGCTGTGGCGATCAGCACTCTGGCAGGATCGGTCCTACTGGAAACTTGTCGGGCCACTAACAATTTTGGCGCCTTGATTCCTTTCATCTCGGGACTTTCTCTGATGTGCTGGTCAGTAGCTACGTGGTGGATCCCTGTACTCGGTTTTCTAATGTTTTGGCGCCATTGTATTCGGGACCCTGAACTTTCTTACTCGGTTGAATATTGGAGCATGGTCTTCCCGCTTGGGATGTATACAGCGTGCACAGCCAAGCTCGCCGAGGCTTTGCAATTGAGCTTTCTTTCTCAAATTCCTCATTATTTCATATATGTTGCTTTAACAGCATGGTTATTAACTTTTGCGGGCTTTACAGCGTCCGCATTCAGGCATTTTTTTGACAAAGGAAAAGTTCATTCGCTAGAGTGACTTCTTATTTGAAGAAAAGGAGGAAATCATGGCGAATCAGGACCATTTGTACATCTTGTGGACAAACGCCGACCCAATCGTCACCGAGAAAATGGTTTTTATGTATGCAATCAACAGCCTGAAAAAGGGTTGGTGGGAAAAAGTCACCTTGATCATCTGGGGGGCAACCGCAAAACTTGCAGCAGAAGACTCCATGGTTAAACAAAAAATAGGTGAAGCTTTAACGGAGGGCATGAAAATATCCGCTTGTAAAGCATGCGCGGATCAGCTAGGGGTCACCGAAGCCTTGGAAAACATGGGAATAGAAGTGATATATTGGGGAAACCCTCTAACCGATATCATCAAGTCTGGTCAAAATCTGCTGACGATTTAAGTTTAAATACTTTATAAAAGAAAGGAAACATTATGATTAGGGTTACCTGTTTCGGAGCCGCCGGTTCAGTTACCGGGTCGAATTATCTCCTCGAGACATCCGACGGAAGGAAGATCATCATAGATTGCGGCCTGTTTCAGGGGAGCAAAGAGATGGAACTCCGAAACTGGGAGGATTGGGGCTACGATCCCTCAACTGTTAAAAACCTTATCCTGACTCATGCCCATATCGATCATAGTGGTCGCATCCCCAAAATAGTAAAAGATGGATTCAGGGGGAAAATCATTTCATCTCCCCCAACCGTTGAACTTTGCGAGGTAATGCTTCTTGACTCGGCTCATGTCCAGGAAATGGAAGCAGAATGGAAAACAAGAAAAAACAGAAGGCGAGCAAAAAGAGACACGCATCCTCTTTACACGACACATGATGCAATTGAAAGTTTGAAGTATCTCGACCCTGTTGAACTTGACCAAATTGTTGAACTGGACCCCGGAATCAAGTTACGGCTAAGAAATGCTGGGCATATTCTGGGGTCATGTATCGCCGAGTTATGGATACAAGATCAAAATAGGGACGTTAAGGTCGTTTTTTCCGGTGATCTGGGCAAACACGATCAGTTGATCGTTAAGCATCCGTTTGAGGTGGGCAACGCGGATTTCCTGTTTATCGAGTCGACGTATGGGGACCGGAAACATCGCAATTTCGAAGACAGCAAGGCCGAATTTCTGGAAGCCATTAATTATGCGGTTTCGAATAGGGAGAAAGTTATTATCCCAGCCTTCGCCCTTGAGAGAAGCCAGGAGGTTTTATATCTTCTTGGGGAATTTTCCCGCACAGGTAAGATACCCAATATCCCGATCTTTCTTGACAGCCCTCTAGCCATAAAGGCAACCGAGATTTTTCGGAAGAACAAAAGATATTACGACGAGGCTACCCAGACAATCGTTCACCAGGGATTCGATCCTTTCGACATGCCCAACCTGACCATGACTC
The DNA here is from genome assembly GCA_049967315.1 of Desulfomonilaceae bacterium. Taxonomy (GTDB): domain Bacteria; phylum Desulfobacterota; class Desulfomonilia; order Desulfomonilales; family Desulfomonilaceae; genus CAJBEZ01. The sequence goes on along the minus strand of JBMFSZ010000057.1, from coordinate 7,524 downwards.
CAACAACGAAAGAGTCAATGGCAATTAACGAGGTTAACGGTCCAGCGATCATCATCTCTGCCAATGGGATGTGTTCGGCTGGACGGATTAAACATCATTTGAAACACAACCTTTGGAAGCCTGGAGCAAGTATTATTATTGCAGGATTTCAGGCTCAAGGAACCGTTGGAAGACAGATCGTCGATGGCGCCAAGTCCGTGACAATCCTGGGAGAGAAAGTTGCCGTAAGGGCCAAAGTGTTCACTATCGGAGGATTATCCGCCCATGCTGATCAAACTGATCTGTTGGCATGGGTAGGACATTTTTCCAAAAAATCTAAACCGAGGATCTTTGTAACACATGGTGAACCAACTTCCAGCCAGGCGTTAGCTTCCAAAATCCACGAAATATTTGGTTTGTCCACCTACGTGCCAAAGTGGCGTGAAGTGTTGCCTCTGGATGGTATTGCGGCTGCTCCGGAGATGGCCCCAGAACCTGCCTACACTGATCTTCGCAAGGAGGCCCTGGATCTCATAGCAGAACTTGAAGTTGAAATATCAAGTTTTAAGGACAAAATGGCAATCAAGGCGCCAAAGCTTTCCGAAGAGGACCTCGAAAAGCTCAGGGATATACGAGAGGAATTACAGGCTGTGATTTCGGAATAACTTACCGTCTCCCATTTGAGCTACAATATAAATGCTAATATGAACCTACGAGGTGTAGCGACAACGTCCCCTGCACACAGGGGACATTGTCGCTACCTCCATAGCCGCATGTACACAAACATTATTTCATACGTCTAAGACGAACATCTATCCCATGCTCACCCTTCATCAGATTTGTGAGCTTGGACAAATCTGTGTCTCCAGTGTGGTAGGGATACAATATCCTTGGTCGGAACGCCTTGGCAGCATCAGCCACCATTTCGGGAGTCATGGTATAGGGGAGATTCATCGGTAGAAAAGCCACATCAATATTTTTGAGACTCTTCATTTCTGGGGTGTTCTCGGTATCTCCAGCAACATAAACACGTTTATCACCAAAAGTGAAGATATAGCCATTTCCAACGCCCTTTGGATGAAATGGCACACCCGGCGTCCTCATGTGAACAAGGTTGTAAGCCGGAACCGCCTCTATTTTAATTCCTTCCACTTCTTTCGTGTCGCCATTACGCATTATAATTCCACCGGGAATGGTTTTGGCGCACGTTTCAGTAAGAACAACCATGGTATTTTTTGTTCGGATTTTTTTAATGGCAGCCGGATCAAGATGGTCCTGATGTTCGTGAGTAAGGACTATAACGTCTGCTTTCGGAAGTTTCGAATAATCAGCCAACTTGCCCCATGGATCTACGTGGAATATTTTCCCACCGTAATCGAACATTAGGGTGCCATGCCCAATGAAAGTTATTTTCAGATCACCACCAGAAGTCTTGATTACGTCCGTCTGGAAAGATTGCTCTGCGAAAGATACGGAGGCAGATAGCAAAAACACCAGACATGAAATCACATAAGTTTTAATCACACTCATCCTCCTCGAGGTTATTTGCAAGGACACCTATTCAACAACCGTCCTTACATCCTGCTAAAATTTCTGAAAAGAGGTAAATACTGGTCAGGGTACCACTTTAACAACAATGTAACGCAGACAGACAAAATGACCCGTCATTTATTGGGCCGCATTCGGCATGTCCATTTGGCCTGCCTCGACTGGTTCTTTAAGCCGTACCATAAACCATTCTTCAGTGCGATCCTTACCAAAATGCGCCAAAACACTGGTTTCGTCCTTGGTGAGATTATAGATCCCTGTCTCCATGATCACTACGTTTTGATTTTTATCCGCAAATGTCCAGACGGCGCGTTGGGTTTCTTTGTCAACCGTACCTTTTACAGGTTTGGTCGTGTCATTTTCTGCATTGTAATACGTTCCCTGAATGTTACCTTCTTTGCTAACCGCCAGTTGCAGTACCATACTCGATGCCTTCGAGACATCAGGAGTCAGCGAGAAAACGCCTAATGGCATCCACTGATCCTTGTCATTGGTGATTTCGGGGGCACTGTCAATTATCCGGACAGCTTGCTGATAGTACTCAGGGGCGCTGCAAAGTTTCTGGCCATTAAGGTAAACGTAGCCATCGTCATAATAAAAATTGGATCCATAATTGTAATATACAGGAGTTCTCCAATGCCACACTACCCATGAACTAAGCGTGATCCAATTGGCTGGACTCCACCAGTAATTCCAGGGATGCTGTGGCCATATGTGATTGTGCCAGTAATGTTTGGCCAGATTCGGATGCCGGGCCCACCACTGCTGGTTGAAAAAATGGCTATACCTATCGGAGTAGCTGTTCCGTATGTGTTCCGCTGAACGATGGCTGAACTTCTTGTCGGCATCTGGAGCCTTTACAGGCATATGCCCTACAGACGGTTTGGAGGCAGAGGGCCTACCTCCTGCCAGAAAATAATCCAGAGCCACTGCGCCGGCAGCCCCTCCTAAAGCGGCTGCGCCCATTTTCCCCAAGCTGGGACCTGGTTTTCGCCCAATGTCACTTTTGGGAAGATTAAGGAATTGCTGGACTTGTCCCTGCGTAGGTTTAGGCTTTTGCACCGGTCCGTGCCCAGGCTGAAAACCCTGAATGGAGATGTCCTTATCTTTCCGTTTAATATGGCCAGGTTGACGATCAATATCACCTCTCGGGACGTTGAGATATTGCTGCGCTTGTCCTTTCGAAGGCTTGGGCTGTAAACCTGGTCCCTGTTGGGGTTGGGCACGCTGAATAGGGATCTTCGTCCCACCCTGCTTAATATTAGTTTGAGGAGTGGGTGGAGGCACAAATTGCTTTTTCTTGGGAATTTCGGGTTTGGAATATTGACCTTTTCCAGGCTGTCCCGCCTTTCTGGAGGGCTCCTGCCTGTGAACTGATGGTTGAGCTCCGCTCTTTATGTGACCACTTCCTGGCGGCGCCACGCTCTTACTCTTTCGTTCACGTTTATGATCATCTTCTTTAGCCTCAACTGAAGTGAATAACCAAAAAAAGACAGAGATAAATGCAACTAAAACAAAAACTTCCTTTCTCACTGAAGCCTCGCTCGTTCAAATTCTACGCGGATAACAATAATATTACCGAACATACCCTGATTACCCGCTAAATGATTAAAAGTCCGTCTTTTCCGAACGGCTGAAGTCACAAGAAATTTTGTGATCAGTTTGGCAAAGACGAACGTCAAACCTATCAATTTGTGTCTCCCATACCTTCCAAAATTTCTCATTATTAGGTGTTCGCTTCGACATTGTCGTTCTCAATATTCCCTCTTAACCGTTCAAGGGTCCTAAGCCAACTTAGCTCATTTAAGCCCTACTACGACAGATCCCGATCACGGATTACAGTGATGGAACCGGGGCAGCCTGTTCTCCTTCCGGCGGTTCCTTGAGTCTTATCATCAACCACTCCTGAGTCTTTTCCTTACCAAAATGCATCAGTACGCCGGTTTCATCCTTGGTAAGGTTGTATATCCCGGTTTCCATTATCACTGCGTGTTTATTCTTATCCGCGAAAGTCCAGACAGCGCGCTCGGACTCCTTGTCGACCATGCCTTTTATGGGTTTGGCCTTGTCGTTTTCTTTGTTAAAATATGTTCCCTGGATTACTCCCTCCTTGTTGATGGCCAATTGCAGGACCATGTTCGTTGGTCTGCTAGCCTCCGGTGTCAAAGCGAAGACACCTAGCGGCATCCACTGGTCCTTGTCAGTTGTGACTTTCGGCGTTTTGTCGATTATTTGAACAGCCTGCTGATAATACTCCGGGGCGGAACAAAGTCTCTGCCCATTGAGATAAACGTAACCATCGTCATAATAAAAATTCGATCCATAGTCGTAATATAAGGGAGAACCCCAATTCCACGGAATCCACGAACTAAGAGCCAGCCAGGTGGCCGGTCCCCACCAATAACCCCAACCATAACCACCCCACCCACCATAGCCATAATAGTTGTTTGTTATGTAGGAGTGGCGCTGCCACCAATTCCTGTTAAACGCATTTCCATACTGTTGAGAGTAAGTGTTTCGGAGTTGCTGTGTTGTTTGGGGATTTACACGGCTGCTGAAACTTGTCCCTTTAACCGGTGTGTGACCGCTGACGGCATTTAGACCAGCTACAGACCCGTTGCGTGAAAAGCGGTCCAATGCCATGGCCCCCGCCGTGGCTCCGACTGCTGCGGCGCCTACTCTGCCTGCGCCAGATTTCGGGAGGCTCAAGAATTTCTGCACCTGGGTCTGAGTTGGCCTGGCCTGGCCGGTGGTGGTACCTCTGAACTGCCGCCGACCAGAATATGAAGGCCTGGAATAACTACGGGTCCCACGGTAAACATTCCCACTACCAGAAACAGAGCTTCTCGGACTAAAAGATCTGAACGTCCCAACCGCTCCGTAGTTTCGGTAAGCTCTTCCATAACCGCCGTAGCCTCCATACCCGCCACCACCTCTGTATAGCGAGGCGCCCCCGTAGCCAAAGTGCCCACCTCCGTGCCAACCTCCGCCGCCACCGAAGTGTCCACCTCCACCACCAAAGTGCCCCCCGCCGCCATGTCCTCCGCCGCCTCTAAACCCAATGGCGTTGGTCGAAGCCGCCACCATGGCTATGACCGTTATCAATGCTACAAATGTGTGCTGTATTTTTTTCATTGCGGCCTCTTTTCTTAGTATTCGGTACGTAAACATACAAGTATTACCATTCTTCGTACAGTTTCTTGCGTTCCGAAAAAGTTCCTTTGGGGTGCTCGGTAATGCGGTTACTCCGACATGGGGGGCCGCAAAGCATATAACAATTCGGAATTATTTAATAAAGCTGAATGATTCAAGCATTAACTAACCCAATCGGGTCCAGCCAAACATTAAGAAGGGAACCTGCGGTAAATCAGATGGGGAGGCTTAATTAGAGAAGATTTACAAAAGTAACCTTACTACTGGACTTTCAACTTAAACTCGAAAATTTGATGAGTTCACCGAGGCCACGCCAGATTTTCCCGAATCAATTGACCGGACACAAACCGACTGGTTAACGCCAAGTGAAGCCCAATCATGGACTTGGACATCATCAACGCAGCCTCCAACAATGTCCGGTCAAAGTATGCGATGAGTCACCGGAATCCTCCAGACGAAGAGCCTCCAGAAAATCCACCATATCCTCCTGCGCCTCCTCCGCCGTAAGAACCGCCCCCACCACCATATCCTGCGCCTGTGCCAACACCACCGAAGCCTCCAACGCTTCCCCCTGCGCCAGAATAGACCCCACCGTAGCCACCATAACCGCCGTAGCCGCCACCAGGGGAAAATCCTCCGCCACTGCCGCTGTAGCCACCACCACGACCACCACCTCCACCATAACCCCCTCCCCAGGCCATAGCAAAAGTACATGGCACAAGCAAAAGCATCGCAGACACTAATGCAACCATAATTACAAGTTTCTTGTTCATTGTGGGTCTCCTTTCTTGATTAATAAAGAGTCGAGGAAATTTCTCCGAATTCCACCAATTTCTGTTTAAATCAATATACATTCCCGGTCGTCAGCGCAATCACAGCAGAGTAGATCAATCCGTTGGCATAAAAAAATCCAGAGGCTCAGATGTTGAATTACTCACATCTATCGTATCCCCATGACCGCTGAGAGGACCCTTATCAGGAACACTCATAGACATACCTAACCTCCTGCTGAATTGCCTTACACATTTCAGATTCTACTTCTCCTCAATACATCGACCGGTCAATATGGGATCTATATGATCGATTTACAAGAATGTGAGGATCCGAACATTTTTTGCTTGACAAAATAATTGCACAAGATAGATTTTTTCGATCCTAATGAAATTTAATTTAGAGTCGTAAGTATTATTTGAAATCCTGTTCATAATTGGCCAAATTTAATACTGCTTATCATGCTGCTTGAATTGATAGATGGGCCTCGTCTGGAGCGACAGCTAGGTAAGCTAAAAAAATGTTCTCTTCCACCTTAAGTAGAGACCAACACACCGGAGGTAGATTTTTAGAGTCTTCGGTGGTAACTTATTGTTGTTACAATCAAACCTAGGGTAGCTTTCCTACACCTACAATTTAAGGGTTTCTATTTTTTTTAGTGCGTTTTAGTCCTAGGGGAAGTGTTCTAATTCAAAAAAAGTAAGTTACATGGGAATTACGATATGTTTTCCGCATATAATTACGTAACAGATCTAAAGTTTTACGTAAACATGTCTTACTGACAATTTTTTCGGGTATCGCTCTTAATAATTTCAATAGGTTACTGGTGGAGGCGGCGGGAATCGAACCCGCGTCCGAAAACCTTCGACCTGAGGCGTCTACATGTTTGTTTCGAGTTTTATTTTCTCGCCTGACTCGTCCCCCTCGAACACGGTACTCATCAGGCCAACCCGCTTAGTGTTTCGCCTCATTCCCAACGGGTCCGGAAAATCAGCTATCCTGCTTTCCCTCGCCTGCTCCCCTCTCACAGGAAAAGAGAGGGCAGACGCTAGCCTACGCGGCTAGAGCGTACTCGTAATTATCGGCGAGTATATTTATTTCCAGCGGATTACCGAGTCGCCGGAGGGCTCGACATGCAGCCTCGATCTCAACTGTCCTCGTCGAAACCAGTGCGCCCCCTTTCGAATTACTTATATTCCAACATATAAGACAGACGCAAATTCAATGTGTTCCATAAATTAAATCAATTTCGATGACATCATCGGTCTTGATGCCGGAATTTCACTAAACGCTCGAGTTCGCGCCTCTGTTCTTTCTTTTTTATCGACTCCCGTTTGTCGTAAGTCTTTTTACCACGGGCCAGGGCCATTTCGACCTTGATCTTACCATTCTTGAAGTACATCTTCAAAGGAATCAGAGAAAATCCCTTTTCCGCAATCTTTGCAGCAAGGCGCAAGATCTCTCTCTTGTGTAAAAGTAACTTTCTATCCCTTAATGGATCATGGTTTTGTCGATTGGCTTGCATATATGGGGAAATATGCGCATCTACCAGGAAAATCTCGTTGTTTCGTACTTTGGCGTAAGAATCAGACAGGTTCGCTTTCCCGCCACGGAGTGACTTAACTTCCGATCCCAGCAACACTATACCGCATTCGAAAGTATCCTCGACTTCGAAGTTGAAGTGAGCCTTTCTGTTCTTGCAAATAATTTTTACATTTTCTGCCCTGGGATTCTTCATAGATCACTGTTGGCTCAAAAAATAGTCCCCAGGGAATTTTTCAAATATCCATCTCTCGAGGAAATCATGAATCTCCTGAGCCGCTTGCATCTGAAACGCATGGTGCGTCAATTCCAGACAGTCGTCATAAGAGATCGACCGGATGAGTTTTTTTACCAGTGGTATGGACAAGGCGTTCATCGACAATTCATCTATTCCGAGCCCTACAAGTATTGGAACGTTTACGGGATCACCAGCCATTTCACCGCACATGGCCACACTTACACCATAAGCCTGCCCAGCGTTTACCACCTGTCTGATTAGTCTTAATACTGCGGGATGCAATGTGTCATAAA
>JBMFSZ010000056.1:0-12341 GCA_049967315.1 Desulfomonilaceae bacterium | reverse complement strand
GACTACCCATCTGGATTGACATTCCTGCCGCAACTATCATTGGGGGTGCTCTAAGCGCACTAGTGCTAGCTCCAGTCCTGCGGTTGCGTGGTGTTTACTTTTCCATGGTGACCCTCGTGCTACCTCTAATGTTTGAACGCATTGTGGAAGCTAGCGGCATATTCGGTGGCACAGAGGGAATATCCGGAATAACGCCATTCCCGAACTCCTTCGTTGAGTCATACCTGATGGTCTTTGTGACACTATTTGCTCTTTTTGCATTCAGACGTCTGGTTACGACTGACTACGGCCTGGTTCTTAAGGCTGTTAAAGATAACGATATGGCAGTTATGGGGGCGGGTATAAATGTTTACTCGATGAAAGCTCAGGCCCTTTTTATCTCCGGAAGTGTGGGCGCTTTCGCTGGGGCTTTCGTAACCCATGTTTACGGGTTTGTAGGCATGCCCTCCTTTGCGTTGGATTACTCGATACTACCTCTTTCCTCTGCCGTTGTAGGTGGCATGGGAACGTTTGCCGGTTCATTTGTGGGGGCTTTCATTCTTGTCCCGCTGTCTGAGGCTCTTAGAGGCATAGGCGGTTTACGCATAGTGCTTTACTCGTGTTTCTTGGTGTTTTTTATAGTAGCGCTACCGGAAGGCATTTTTCACTACATCCAGAGGAAATATCACCAATTCGAAAGATGGGTGGAAGTCGACAAGTGAGAGATCAAAACCATAAAGCAGATTTAATTTTGCGGGCGCACGATTTGAATAAGAGCTTTGGTGGAGTCAAGGCCGTTGTAAGCGCAAGTTTTGATCTGCACGAAGGAGAACTTCTGGGCGTAATCGGTCCGAATGGATCGGGGAAAACGACCCTAGTGAACCTTATAACAGGGTTTATAAAACCGGATCGAGGTAAGATTGAATATAAAGGCCGGGACATTACAGGTTGGGCGCCATACCGCATAGCTAGAATTGGAATAGCAAGAACATTTCAAATGATTAGACCATTTGCTGAATTAGCTGCTTTTAAAAACCTCATAATCCCTCTGTATTCCCCAAGGGTTAGGGCGCTTTCAGGAGGTAAATACGGTGACCTGGACGCTGTGGCTAAAGATTATCTTGAGGATGTCGGATTCGAACGGGATTCTTCGGTAACCTACAAACCAGCCGGTAGCCTCCCTCACGGGTATCTGAAAAGGTTGGAACTTGCCAAATGCCTCGCCCTGCGTCCGGATCTTATCATTCTTGATGAGTTATTTTCTGGTTTAAGCATCGCTGAATTGGCGAGCATCATTCCTGTAATCGAAAAACTGATTGCAGAGGGGAAAACAGTAATAATGATCGAGCACCGCTTGCGAGAACTATTCAGGATTGCGGATCGAGTCATTGTCCTTAATTATGGTAGCGTAATAGCCGACGGTGTGCCTTCTGATGTTATGGAAAAACCTGAGGTGAGAATGGCATATCTGGGGTCAGAATAGATGCTAGAAATCTCCAATCTGATGGTCTTCTATGAAAATGCCCTTGCGCTGAATGATTTTAGCATGTCACTAGCGGCTGGCGGAATAACTGCTGTTGTTGGCTCTAACAGCGCTGGCAAGACGACGCTGATGAATACTATTTCGGGATTAATCATAGACACCAAGATAAAGGAGCAACGTAAGGGCGGTGAAAGGATAACCATTTATGGGAAAATCGTTTTCAACGGTGAAGACATAACAGGCCTCTATCCCAGTGAGAGGGTAAAAAGAGGAATGGTCCTCTGTAGGGAACGCCACCCTATATTTCCTGAATCGGATCTGTTGGAAAATCTTCGGATAGCCGGCTACTTGCGCAAGAAATCAGATGTTGATGAAATGATTGACTATGTGTTTGATCTTTTTCCGACTCTTGTAAGGCTCAAGAACCGCAAGGCAGGTTTTCTAAGTGGTGGTGAACAGCAGATGCTAACCATAGGAATGGCCCTTGTAGTAAAGCCTGTTCTATTGCTCCTCGATGAACCGCTTCTCGGTCTGAGCCCTATGATGCAGACAACATTGGTGGACGCTATTAAAAAGATTAGAATTGAAACTGGCCTAACTATAATTATAGCTGAGCAATTCGCCCGTCCTATTCTTCCCATGATAGACTATGGATATATCATCGAAAATGGAATGCTTACACTTAATGGTACCGGAACAGAACTGATGGAGAATCCTGAGGTCAGAGCAGCCTACTTCGGAGTCTAGTATGGAATTACGTGTGGAAAAAGTTTTTTAAAGATGCCTGGTTTAAAGTATCACACCATTTTTGAGGGTTTCTCCGCCATGGCGGAATTGTATCCGCAGAAGGTGGCAGTGTATTTCCTTGGTTCCTCTTATACTTACAGGGATGTCCTTACATTTTCGGAAAAATTCGCTTCAGGTCTTTATGAAATGGGAATGCGGCAGGGAGACCGCATCCTGATGTACTTACCTAATTCAATCCAGTTTATCGTTGGTTGGCTGGGGATACAAAGAATTGGAGCGGTTCCAGTCCCGATCAGCCCAATATATACAGCGTTTGATCTAAAATACATGGCCAATGACACCACGGCTAAAATGGTCATTTGTTCTGATCGCAACTACGGGTATGTAAAGCAGGCGGCGCCTGAAACTCAGCTTGAACAAGTGATATTTACCGGTCTTATAGAGCTATTGCCCTGGTGGAAAAGAGCCTTTGATTTTTTTGCGGATAAAGCTCCTAAAGGAAAAGTTGAAAAAAGTCCTCGGGTAAAATCCATGAAAGATGTGATTAACCGGGGAGTTAATCCAGCGCCCAGACCTGATTCATCAAGCCGGGATGTCGCCCAGATAATGTATACTGGCGGCACCACGAAACATCCTAAAGGGGTTCCAATGAGCCACGGTTTGTTTCTGGTCTCTTCGGAAGAACAACTTGATGTCCGAAACGCACTATTTCCCAAACATGAGGATATCATCCTTGCCGGCTCTCCATTGTTTCACATAGCAGGGCAAACCTGTTCTCTGGCGACGATAATTGTAGGTGGGGGCTCGATGATCGTGTTTCCCAAGGTTAATCTGGACGCTTTTTTTGATGCGATACAAAGATTGAAAGCCAGGAGCCTGGTCGGGGTTCCAGCATTCTATAGAATGATTCTGGAACATGATCGTGTTGACCAGTATGATCTTTCGTCATTGCGTTACTGTTTTTCGGCTGCCGACGTTTTACCTCAGGATGTTGCAAGGAGGTGGATGGACAAGTTTAATCTGCCCATTTATCAGGGTTATGGGGCCACTGAAACGTGCGGTGGAGTAATAATGTGCCCCACAGACCGCCAAAGTCCCCCCATGACCATGGGGCTAAAAATGCCCAGTAAAGAAATTCGTATCACTGAACCTGAAGGAACGGACATGGTACAGGCAGGGGAACCTGGCGAACTACTGGTCCATTCTGAATTGATGGTGTCAGCCTATCTTAACAAACCGGAAGAAACGGAAAAATCGTTTGTAAAGCTAGATGGAAAACTTTGGTACCGTACCGGAGATATAGTCAAACAGGACGAAAATGGCTTTGTATACTTCGTTGACCGAACGGTAGACGCTATTAAGCACAAAGGCTACCGTGTCTCTGCCTCCGAAGTTGAAGCGGTGCTTCAAGAACATCCCGCTGTTATCGAATCATGTGTTGTGGGTATACCGGACCAAAAAGTTGGAGAGCGAATTAAAGCTTTTGTTGTGCTTAAAAAAGATGTCAAGGGTGTTACTGGGTATGAATTGACCAGGTTCTGTCGTGATCGCCTCCCTGCCTACAAGATCCCGCAATATATAGAATTTCGTGACATGCTTCCGAAATCAAAAGTAGGTAAGCTACTTCGAAAAGAAATTCGAAGTGAAGAAAGAAAACGTCTGGAAACCTAGCATGACCCTCTTGAGGGCAATCGGGCCCAAGTTGCGCATCTAACAGATTATTACCTGGCTTTTCATTTCTTGGATATTGTGGTGGCAAGGTACGACATAGCGGCTTGTACACCACCTTTCTGATGTGGAACTCCAGCGAGTTCGAGCCCCATTTCGATACCTGCAAGCGCTCCTAATAGAGTGATATCATTAAGATCTCCCAAATGACCAATTCGAAACACCCAACCGGCTAGTTTGCCTAGCCCTGTGCCAAGAGACATGTCAAAGTTCCGCAGGATGATCTGGCGCAATTTGTCAGCGTCATAGTGTTTGCCAGTATCATTTTTGGGCATCACAACAGCGGTCAATGACTGACTGTACTCCGAAGCGTTTTTGCACACAAGTTCCAGTCCCCATGCCCATACCGCCTGACGAGTAGCTTCCGCATGACGCTGATGGCGCTTGAAAACATTTTCCAGACCTTCTTCGAGGAGCATATCGCAGGATTCCGCCAGACCATAAAGCATGTTGGTGGGTGGTGTATAGGGCCAGAAACCATTTTTGTTGGCCTCCAGAATTTCATTCCAGGACCAGAAAGATCTTGGGAATTTACAATGTTTGGAAGCCTCGACAGCCTTTCCGGAAACAACGTTCATGCCAATTCCTGGTGGGAGCATCAGACCTTTTTGAGAACAGCCTATAGCCACATCGACACCCCATTCGTCGTGGCGGTAATCTATTGACCCCAATGATGATATTGTATCTGCAAACAGCAGGGCGGGATGCCTGGCATTGTCGATAGCGCGACGCACTGCCAGGATGTTGGAGGTTATACCTGTCGAAGTTTCGTTGTGGACCACGCAGACTGCCTTGATTTTATGGCCCGTATCTTTAGCCAACCGTTCCTCAATTCTGACAGGATCGATGCCTCTATGCCATGCGCCTTCGATGAATTGCACTTTCAAGGACAACTTTTCGGCCATTTTTTTCCATAATGTGGCGAAGTGTCCTGTCTCATACATAAGGACATGTTCTCCTGGGGAAAGAGTGTTTACCAAGGCTGCTTCCCATGCCCCACTGCCGGAACATGGGTAGATAATCACTGGACACTGGGTTTGAAATATTTTCCTTATTTCTGAAAGAACCTTGTTGGCCAACTTTTGAAACTCCGGTCCACGGTGATCTATCGTAGGATGATCCATGGCCCGAAGAATGCGGTCTGGCACGTTTGTAGGGCCAGGAATTTGCAGAAAGTGTTTCCCCGCTTGGTATGAATTGTAAACAAACATGGTTCCTCCGTATCAAAAGAGAAAAAGCGCAACTCACTTCTTGTGAACTGAAGCCTCTAGACAAATTGTGCCACTGGACAAATCTCTTGACAAGACATGTTGGTTTCAGAAAGAGTCTCTGAGGATCGTAATTACATAAGAGCTTGCGGTGATTGCCGGTTGGCTGGTCCAAAACGCACAATGCCGGAAACTTGATTCTTACATTGGGGTTCCACTCTCAAAGATAAAAGGTTAATCCCCTTTTGTGCTACAGTAATTCGTGGGGCCAATGAACGACCACTACTTTGGACTGCGATTCTAAGAGAAAGGCCATCCGTGTCAAAAAAAATGTGGATATTGGGGCTAGTAGGTTTTGTGGCTCTGGCGGGCAGCGCTATACTCTCAAATTACATATATAAGGATAGAGCGCTCATAAAGGTGGTTCTGGACGGAAACATCACGGAAGCGCGGCGCCTCCTCGAACAGGGATGTGATGTCAACATAAAGTTGAATAACGGCACGACTGCGCTCATGGCCGCCTCGAGTAAGGGCTATGCCCCCATGGTAAGACTTCTCCTGCAATATGGCGCTGATGTTAACGATAAATGCGACAAGGGAATCACAGCCCTGACAGATGCTGTTTCGTCGGATCACCCTGAGATAGCCCAAATTTTACTCGGCGCCAATGCGGATGCAAATGTCCATGATAAATCTGGAATGACTCCCATGATGCAGGCGGCTGTATTAGGAAATGTTCAATCTATAAAACTCCTTTTAAGTCATGGCGCAAGGTTGAACCAAAAGGGGCCCGATGGACTCAACGAATTGATGGAGGCGTGTCGTTACGGGAAGACCGAGGCAGTTAAGACACTTCTGGAAAATGGAGCCAATGTTAATGCGAAAGACGATCACGGGTTTACTCCACTGATGCACGGGATAGCTCAGGGATCAGCGTCTCTTCCAGAATTACTTGTGAAGAGCGGCGCAGATGTTAACGCAAAAGACAACGCTGGTGGTACTGCGCTCATGATCGCCGCTTATGAAGGAAAAATAGATGTAGTTAAAATGCTTCTCGAAAGCGGCGCAGACCCGAATGTGATTGAAAAATCAGGGAAGACTGCTCTCTCAATGGCAAAGTTGAAAAACAACAGGGAAGTTATAGATATGCTGGAGTCATTTAGGCATACATCGAGATAGGCCATCGGGATAATATGTAGGAACTCTATTTCAGCGCTTTTTACAAATCTTCGACAATACAATTCTCAAACTATAGCTTCAGTTTTATGGCAGGTATTTTTACGGTAAAGGAGTTTAGCTTCCAGTGAATATGCTCGTCATCCTCGGTCACCCGGACCCGAACAGTTTCAATCATGCCATAGCCTCCACCGTTTGCGAAACGTCACGGGGAAATGGACATCATGTGCTATTTCACGATCTGTACGCGGAGGGGTTTGACCCAGTCCTCACCAGGGAAGAAATCCCTGAAGAGGGCTTGTTCTCTGGAAACATTCAGCATCATTGTGAACAGTTGCGGTCTTCCGACGGTATAGTGATTGTGCACCCTAATTGGTGGGGTCAACCACCTGCCATCTTGAAGGGATGGGTAGACAGAGTCATTAGGCCGGGCATAGCCTATCGGTTTGAAGACGGCGACACTGGGGACGGGGTCCCCGTCGGCCTCCTCAAAGCAAAAGCTGCTCTGGTTCTCAACACGTCTAATACTCCGGATAATCGGGAACACTGCGCTTTCGGGGATCCTTTAGAGCTGATATGGAAACATTGCATTTTCGGGTTATGCGGTGTCCACACCTTCCATCGCAGGATGTTCAATGTCATAATCACTAGCATTCATGCCCAGCGACATACATGGCTTAATGAGACACGGTCGCTGGTTACGCAATTCTTTCCCAAAAAATCGTAATAATTGCCTTTGCATGGAGAACCAGGCGGCAACGCCATGATTGGAAGGGAACTCTATCCGCTTTTACAAGAAGCCGGCTTTTGTTCGGTCCGAGTTTCCCCTCGAATGGTTTACGTCGATTCAAGCAAGCCTGAATTTGTTGAAGGATTCACCAAGAAGACTTTTACAGCTATGATTGAAGGCGTTCGTGAATCTGTAATAAAAGAGAGGATGATAGACCAAAACGTCTTTGATGAGGGCATAAGGGACCTTTATAGAACAACGGAGCCGAATGGCGTATTTTGTTATACGTTTTTCAAGGGAGTAGGACAGAAACCTCACTCGCCTTAGGGGTTGCGGTTAGGTCTTTTCTCTGAAACTTTCCCTATTAACGAAATCTAAACTAACGGGTAGACCATGGAAAATTATAGAGCGCCCTTGCAAGATCTATTGATGAAAATTCCAGACTGCTCGCGTTTATGCCGCAATCAAGCTAATTCGACTAAGAAAAATGGTAATCCAGGCGGTTAGCCATAAGCTCGAACAAGTATAATATCTTAGTCCTTGATTAGCCTACCTGACATAGACTATCGAGAACCACGTCCACATCTACCACCCCGTTTTTTGCAGGTACTCGCGGGCATCCAAACGATTTTCCCCTCTGGCAACTTACAATAACAAAAATTGGCTTGTTGAGCCAATAATAGGCCAGTATGCCGTTCACTCAACTTGCTGCCCAAGCCTTCCCCAACCACGAAGATTCCAGCAATTCCGATCAAACCAATGTATGTTACCAGACATTTAAACCACATCCATCTGCGTTCAGATTTCCAGCCCATTTCACGCTTGATCTGCGTTACCATTTTAGAGCCTCCTGATTTGACACTTTTACTGTGAAAATGGTGTGATATCAGTATATTGATGGTTGTCTTCGTATCTTATCTAAGCCCATTGGCTGATACTTTAGCGCGGATCCTACCCGGCGTCTAGTGTTAAATGGACCGCTTCTTGAGAAGGATCTACCGCCAATTTTAATAAACCCATCTCCAAACAGGCAGGAGGAGTTCAGAGGGGCCTTCGCCAATATCTTCGAGAGTGTGTCTTTAGATCATGCGGGCGAAACTGATGTTACCAAGGCATTGCCTCAGAACACATAAAGTAAATGAGGTTAGGATTGCTGGCCTGTCCAGGCCAATACGGCACTAAGGGCTGCAGCCAGGAATGCCAGACAGGCGCTTCCCACAAAATACCCATGATAATTCCAGTTGGCGACCAGTGCGCCACCTAGTGAAGGTCCCAGGAAATACCCGGCCTGCACAGCGAAAAGCATCAGGTTTGCGTTTAGGGATCGGAACTGGGGCGCAGAGATTTGCAACATAAGGCCGTTAATAGCCGGGTATCCCAAACCCATCCCCAGTCCGAAAAGGATACCCACGAACGGCACAGCCCACACCCCCGGGAGGTGATCGAGCGTCAGGTGTCCAAGTCCAACTATAATGAAGCAGATTCCCACAAGCCAAACTTTATCGATCACATCGAACATCCGGCCCCCTAAAAGCCTGATCACCATCATTGATACCATCTGTACCACGAAAAAGGCGCCTACATTTGTCAGCCCCTGCTGTTGCGCAAATCCTTTGAAAAGAAAAAACAGGCTACTCCAATTGGAAAAGTAACTCATGTTCAAGAGGAGTAACAGGGCAATAGGCAGTTGGAAAACGTTAATACGGATTTCAGCCCAGGAAGGTAATTGTCCTCGTTGCTCAGTTCCAAAAGACTGGCTCAGTCTCCGGCGTATTCTCAAGACTATCCATGCGGCTGGCAACAGCGACACTGTCGCAACGGCATAACCGTATGCCGGCGAAGGAATGAAATTGGCCAAAGCGTCCATGGTCGCAGGCACGCCCGCATAACCGAAGAGGATGGCTACGGAATAAAGTCCAAAAGCCTGACCGCTTTTTTCAGGCGGGACGACTGACACGAACAGGGCCATTACTCCGCCACTTGTGCAAAACTGACCAGCGCCGTTAATTATGCGTAATAAAATTGCGCCATGGAAAGAATGAATAAAAAGGTAGCCTATACCACTGACTGTCATAAGCAGCATACCCAGAAGCATAACCCTGGGAGCGTTTGTGCGGTTGAGGAAGGGGCTCCCCACCAAATATAAAATCATAGCGGTAAGCGAATAAGCGCCGACAACCAATCCACACAACCCTGTGGGAATCCCCAAAGTTTGCAGGTAGTTGAACAGGTTATAGAAGACGCTGACGTTGCAAGCTGCGAGGAACGCGACCACGCAGAGCCCTAAAAATTCGAATGTAAACAGCTCGTTATGTTTAGTCACAAGCATCCTTTTGAGAGCATGTCCAGCAGAAAGCATTGTGGTTTTCTGCTAATTTTCTGTAAAGTCAGCGGCACAGAAATCTTGAAGGGCGTCAAGCTACCCAGACGATGCTGAAACCCCTGGTGATGGACCCGACCTACTTATTTAGCAGATAAGTCAATCCCTCGCACCAACTGCTTGGCCGAATTCCATGCGTTCTCCAGGACATCTAAAGTGCCGGGCCGTACTTCCGTTCTAAGACCATAAATTTTGCTAAACTCTTGACTTCCCGTTGCCAGTTCATGTTCCGTCGCCACAACGGTTGGCAAGAGCAAGCTTCGTTCGTAGCTTGCCATTAGCCTCTTCATCATTACCAGGCCGTGTGTTTCCACGGTTCGTCCCTCATGGAGCAAAGTTTTCCAGTGACGCGAGAACCCGGAAGTTATAAACATTGTTCCGGCGACTCGACACTGTTCTTCATAGTAATTTTCTCGTCCCCCAATGATAAGGCCTACGCAATCATCAACAGGATGTTCTCCGTCCATCGGAAGGATTACCGGAACCACGGAAGCGGGCAATAACCGTTCATGGTCTTTTAACGCGTTTCCACATAAACCATAACCAAGCAAGATGGCGTCCACATAAGGCTCCATAGCTATTGCCGCTAGTCTGACTCCATTCCGCAAATCCTGTATTACGCTATGAAGCCCGACCTTCATGACTCTAACAATTACTTCCAATCCATTTGAAGATTTTGGCGCATATTCAGTCACGGATGCCAACGATTTTGGTCTGACATTGGCCATAAACTCCAGAGCTTTGCTCAATTCCTGCGAATGTTTGTCTCGAATGATACTAATCATTGAGACCTCTGGGTCATTAGCAAGAAGATGAGCGAATTCGAGTTCCAAAATTTGACAGGTAATAATGCCCAATACAGCCATTTCAACCATTCCTGAAAAATGAAGAGATCGGGTTTGGGGATTCTAGTTGGACTTTCCGATGACGCTGCGAGACCACGAACAATGTTCTTGACACAAAACACTGTTCAGTAATATCGTCGAAATAATATGGTCGTCAATCCAAAACTCCGGCTCTCGTTCTCTAATTCTAAAAGGAGCTGTTCCAATGAGTCTTCCTGATAGGAATAATCCATATTCATTTGATGAATTTCTCAACAATCTCAGCTTAGTCGATTTTTATCTCGATGACGAATTTCTGGTCAAGGTGGTAAGACATTATTGCTCTGATCTTATGCCCGAGCTTCACCAGAAAATGGCTGAATTTTCCCGTAAGGTTTCTCGAAAGTGGAAACAACTCGCAGATCAGGTGGCACGACCAGAGGCTTGGCCACATGTTGAACATTATGACGCTCATAATCACAGAATGGATCGAATAATCAGACCCGAGCAAACCATTACACTTGAGAAGGACATTTTCGGAGAAGGTCTGTTTTCATCCAAAATTAACAAATGGGAAAGCTTCATCAAGAGATACGTCCTTCAAGAGATCGGGGAAGCGGGTGTTATGTGCCCTATAGCCTGCACAGAAGGGCTTATCGCACTTATAGAGGAATTTCCCGACGGGCGACATACCGCGTTATCCAAAATTCTTGAACACTGCAAGGAAGGACGCGACGGTGATTTCGGCATTGGCGCCCAGTTCATGACAGAGATCCAGGGTGGATCAGATATTCCCGCCAACCTTCTCGAAGCCGAACCAGACGGGGATCATTACAGAATATTCGGATCCAAATTTTTTTGCTCAGCTGCCCACGCGGATTATTCGGTGATTACAGCAAAAGTCACCGGCAGTGAGGAAGTGGGAACATTCATTGTTCCTTCCTGGCTCCCCGGAGACAAAATTTTGGAAAAGAGAAACAATTACCGGATCAATCGTATAAAATGGAAACTGGGCACCTGTGAATTGCCTACTGCGGAAATCGAGTATGACGGATCGATCGCCTACGCTGTTGGTCCTACAAATAGAGGTGTGGCAAACGCCGTGGGAATTGTTCTAACGTTGTCTCGAATCACGGTCGCTATCTCGAGTGCAGCAGCGATGGCTAGAGTTGCGAGAGAAGCCAGGATGTACAGTCATTTTCGGGAAACTTTTGGTCGAAAGATTCATGAGTGGCCACTGGCTGCCGCCCAACTTGAGCAAATTGAATATGCGGCTCGACGAACTACCGCAGGCCTATTTAAGGTGTATGATCTTTTTATACGGCTAGGGTCTAGATTACAGGCTGGACTTTCATCGAAAGACCCACTGGAAATCCGGAAAAAAAAGTTCGATTTGAGAGAGTTAATCATATTGCAGAAACTCGTTTCAGCTTATGACGCTACGGATGTGATTCGAAAGGCGATCTCGATATTCGGCGGTCATGGTGTAATAGAAGACTTTTCTTCCTTACCACGGCTCTTTAGAGACGCAACAGTCAATGAATTGTGGGAAGGACCTCGTAATGTCCTGCTAATGCAGGTCCATCGTGATTTACAACGAGCCTCGTCCTGGTACCCGCCGGAAGAATTCATCGAGTCGATTTTGCGCGGAATACCCTCTGAAATTATTAAAACACATGCAGCAACCCTGAAGAACTTTTTGGAGGGTGACACGCTTACTGATCTTAACTCCGACGCTATAGAACACTCGATCAAATGGGAGAAATTTTGCGACAATATCTTCAAATTGTACCAAGAACAGGCCTTGAAAGAAATTAGCTAAATGTTGCGCCAAATGAGAACCGCAAACGGATAGCGGTGGAGTTCCTTGTTTTGTATCGTTGATAAAATTTGTGCTTAAACCGTGTGGAGGAATGATATGAACTTCAATATCGCCGAGACCATGATTCATCGAGCAAGATTGACCCCCGACGATGAAGGATTCGTCGGTGAGGGTTATCGTTTAACCTTTAAACAGGTGAACGATAGGGTTAATCGTTTTGCTTCTTATTTGAAGAAACAGGTGGTCTTGCCCGGGGAAAGGGTA
>JBMFSZ010000055.1:0-12479 GCA_049967315.1 Desulfomonilaceae bacterium | reverse complement strand
TTTTCCCTTTGAACAAGACTTGTTCAATGACGAAATCAGGGGTCTACTGGAGAAATATCTAAAACGGAATCCAGAAATTCCAATCGAAGAACAAATCAAATTCTGGCTTTTTTTCACTGATTTCACATGTTCAGCATCAGGGGCTTCAATTAACTATGCTGGTGTCCATGGAGGTGGATCCCCAATCATGGAACAAATTGCAATTACTTCTCAATTTGACATTAAGCTCAGAAAGAACATCGTCAAGCGACTCGCAGGAATGAAAATCGATTAGATCTTACTCGGCATCCAAATCTTTGTTAGAAAATTTATACGTCAAGTGAAGCCTCTTGTTGGGATGTTACCCCCGGAGGCTTTGATTTTTTTACTCTAACGAAAATTATCACTCGGACGGCGCGGGAAAGAACTTTCACGGATGTATAAAATATGACGTTTAGTTTTCAAATTTCATCGTAGACCAGACCACAGCTAAACTAATTCGGTAGCTGCCACAGAATCCATGAAGCTGTTATAATTAGACGCTAAAGTTATCCGATCTGGAATCTCATGAATATAGCTGAATCCTCCGTCCGATATCCCATTACTGTCATAGTCCGAGTACTTCTTGTAATCGTTTTTGGCTACGTTTGCATGAACTTCCTAACTGTGGAGCTTAAACCTGACACTGAGGAACCGATATTGCTCATCACCACCCTTTGGACCGGCGCAGCGCCTGAAGAGGTGGAAGGAGAAATTACTACGCAATTTGAACAGGCCATCAGCGGTGTTTCAAATATGCTATATACGCAGAGCCTGTCATTATACGGCGAATCGGAGATCACCGTATTTTATGTTCCTGGAACAAACCTTGATTTGGCTGCCTCCGAATTACAACGCAACCTTAGCCGGGTCACTACCCTCCCTAAATCAGTTCAGACTCCTCAGATTTTCAAAGCCAGCAGTCAAGTCGCCCTGCCCATTTATCAGTTCGCTCTCACAGGAAGCATGGATCTGGTCTCGGCCTCTACGTGGGCTGATAAGGACATAGCCCCTCGCATACTACGATTGACTGGGGTCGGAGACTGCGAATACTACGGAAACTTGACCCGCCAGATGAACATTGTTTTCGATCCTCATCGGATGAAGGCTAGACGCTTAACCGCTAATGATGTCAAAAATTTTATTGATCGAACAAATTTTAATCAAAGTGGAGGATATTTTGTTCAGGGTACCAGAGAATGGACTACTCGCACAGTTGGAGAACTCCTCGACGCAGGCGCTTTTGGGAAACTTATAATATCGAAGCCAGGTGACCCCGTCGTATATCTCTCTGATATAGGTGATATCTTTGATTCCTATAACCGACCAGATTCCTATTGTCGCATAAACGGAAAAAGAGGAATCATATTTTACGTCCTCAATCAGGTGGGCGCAAACGTCCTTAACACGATTAGCCTTATCAATAGTGAGTTAGAGCGTCTCCAGCGCGATTACGGCACAAGAGGCGCCAAATTCGAAAAAATTTTCGACACAAGCGTATACATCAGAGATGCGGTAAATGTTGTAAAGGAATCTCTGGTAGAGGCTATTGTACTTGTACTGCTGGTGCTGTTTGTATTTCTCAAAAACTGGCGCAGTATTTTCATAGTGGCCACATCTATACCCGTTTCAATCATTGGCACGTTCATCGGGATGTATTTGGGGGGCTATTCGATCAATGTACTGTCATTGGCGGGTCTGGCCCTGTCAGTAGGAATGATCGTCGATGACGCCATTGTTGTTTTGGAAAATATTTACAGACATCGCTATGAAGAACACAAAAATGTAGTAGCAGCATGTGTTGATGGTACCAAGGAAGTCGGCATGGCGGTTTT
Source organism: Desulfomonilaceae bacterium (assembly GCA_049967315.1). GTDB lineage: Bacteria > Desulfobacterota > Desulfomonilia > Desulfomonilales > Desulfomonilaceae > CAJBEZ01. The sequence goes on along the minus strand of JBMFSZ010000055.1, from coordinate 10,626 downwards.
TATGAGCACACTCACCACTGCGGCGGTTTTTATGCCTGTTTTGATGCTCAAGGGAGAAGTCGGAACATTATTCGGGCCAGTAGCCTTCATAATCTCGGTAGCAATCTTCCTCTCTCTTTTTGACGCATTTACAGTGGTTCCAATGTTAGCCTCACGATGGATGAGTGATCAGACCAAACCAAAAGGATTTCTTAAACAACTTATGAGACCGATGCTTGTACTCGACAAGATCGGGAGCGCTGTTTCAGAAACTTTCATAAAATGTCTGAGGTTCTTCCTCTCTCACCAGTCAAGTAAAATTATCCTGATCATTTCCGTTTTGGCGCTTTTTGCCCTTTCCTGCTGGATTTTACCCGGAATGGGCTATCTACCAACGGGGGGAACAAATCTTATCAAGGTCCAAATAGCCGCCGCTGATGGAACCAGCCTCGACGAAAACAGCCGACTGATGCAAATCCTGGAAGACCGCTGGCGTAAGATCAAGGGTGTCAAAAATATTGTAGCGGTACCAAACAGAGACATTACCCAGAATGTAATCTTTCTGGTTTGTGAACGCGAAGAAGACAGCGGGGTCCCAATTGAAAGGATAGCTAAGGAAGCCCACGACACTTCAATGGATTTGCCCTTCAAATACCTTAATCCGATTCAATTCCCACTTTTTGGAAACATTGACACAAGATCAAATATCGTTGACCTCCGTGTCGTTGGTGACAGCTACAAGGTCATTGACCAAATAGTAAAAGGTGTTATGGACATTTCAAAAAGTGTCGATGGGATCGTGTTCCGTTACACAGACCTCGCATTAAAAAAACCTGAAGTTCAGGTTCGACCAAACCCAGAGCGAACAGCAAAATTGGGGTTCCAGCCCCAAGACATCGCTGACGCTGTTGAGGCGGCTGGAGGTGGCCAGCAAACAACTACCCAATATGATGTAAATGGAAGATATTTTTATATAAATGTCATGGGGCGAGAAAGTAATCTGAAAACCGTGGAAGATGCCAAACGGATAATGTTGACATCCCCGAACAATCCAAATGTACAGGTGCCTCTAACTAGCGTTGCGTCCGTTGAAACCACATTTGGGCCTCTTTTAATTGACCACTACAACTGTAATCGAGCGGCAACACTCCAGTTTACTATACAGGGGAGATCGTTGTCGGAAGTGTTTCATGAACTAAGTGACAAAATTAAATCTACCCTGGCTTTACCAATAGGTTACACTATTGTCCCCTTTGGAGCTGTAAATCAGCTTAAATCTCTCGAAAAGGCCATCGCTTTTGTATTCCCCCTATCTGTAGTAGTTGTTTATCTGCTTTTGGTCATGCAGTTCCAGTCGTTTGTTCGGCCCTTGTCGATCATGCTCAGTGTCCCTCTTTCTATTATAGGCGCAAACCTCCTGGTCAAACTTAGTGGGGTGCATTTTGATTCGTTTACCATGCTGGGTTACATCATGATGGTTGGGCTGGTCGTAAAAAATGCCATAATATTGATTACATATGCCGTTCAATTGATAGAAAAAGGTATTGAGCGGGATGAAGCTTTAACGCTTGCCAGTCAGAGACGTTTGCGCCCCATATTTATGACAGCTATTTCAATGGTGCTGGGCATGCTTCCCTTGGCCTTAAAACACGGAGCTGGAGCTGAAATTTACAACGGCCTGGCTATGGCCGTAGTAGGCGGTTTGTCCGTAGCGACTCTTTTCACCCTGATATTTATTCCGGTGGTCTACACGATACTCGATGACATCAAGAACCGTTTTTGGACAATGAAACCGATCAGTCTGGAAGATGAATTGGGGAATCCAAATGGCAAGTCCATATAAAAGCTACACGTGAAATCAAAAGTTCGCTTCTTTTAGATTCTTGAGTGACATTTCTGGCTTGAAATGAACATAGTCGAATCCTCAGTTAAATATCCGATCACAGTAATAGTGCGGGTTCTGCTCGTATTAGTGTTTGGTTATGTTTGCATGACGTTCCTTACTGTCGAGCTTAAACCCAATACTGATCAACCAGTGTTGGTTATATCAACGGTGTTTACCGGATCAGCGCCTGAGGAAGTAGAAGGAGAAATAACGGTCCCTTTCGAGGATGCTATAAGTGGCGTTTCAAACATGCAGTACACCCAGAGTTTCTCTTCGTACGGGCAATCATTTGTAGTAGTATTTTACAATCCTGGAACCAACCTGGATCTCGCGGCAGCGGAAGTCCAACGAAATCTTGCAAAAGTTAATACCCTTCCCAGTCAGGTTCAAACCCCCCAAATAATTAAGGCTACTGATCGGGTCAACCTCCCGATTTACCAGTTTTCCCTGACTGGAAATGTGGATCTGGTTACCACATCAACATGGGCAAATTTTGAAATCATACCCAGGATACTCAGGTTGCCGGGCGTTGGAGATTGTCAGTATGACGGTTATCTCACTCGGCAAATGCGGATCACTTTTGATCCTCAAAGATTGAAAGAAAGACGATTAACGGTTAACGACGTCAAAAAATACATCGATCGAGCCAACTTCAATCAAAGCGGAGGTTATTTTGTCCAGGGGACCAGGGAATGGACACTTCGGACTGTCAATGAATTTCTAAACGCAGCCGCATTTAGCAAGCTCGTGGTTTCGAAACCTGGGGATCCGGTTGTATATCTCAGTGACGTCGCAAACGTCCAGGATGCCTATGACAGACCCGATTCATATTGTCGCATAGATGGAAAAAGAGGAATCATATTTAGTGTTCTGAGCCAAGCTGGGGCCAATATCCTCGATGTGATCAATTCAGTCAACAATGAAGTGAAGCTCATGCAACAGAAATATGGCCCCAGGGGAGCGCATTTCGAGAAAATCTATGACACCAGTGGGTATATTAAAGACGCAATCAATGTGGTCAAGGAATCCCTGATCGAGGCCATTATACTTGTGCTCCTAGTATTGTTTGTATTTCTCAAGAACTGGCGCAGCATTTTCATAGTAGCAACATCTATACCTGTTTCAATTATTGGAACATTTATCGCCATGTATTTGGGCCATTACTCCATAAACGTCCTTTCGCTTGCCGGTCTAGCCTTATCGGTGGGAATGATCGTGGATGACGCAATTGTGGTCCTGGAAAATATTTATAGACACCGTTATGAAGAAGGGAAATCGGTAACAAGGGCTTGTGTGGATGGCACAAAAGAGGTTGGTTCAGCGGTTTTTATGAGCACACTAACCACTGCCGCCGTTTTTTTGCCAGTGTTGATGTTAAAGGGCGAAGTTGGGACGCTGTTCGGACCGGTAGCTTTCATAATTTCAGCCGCCATTTTTTTGTCATTGTTTGACGCGTTCACCGTGGTGCCAATGCTAGCTTCCAGATGGATGAAGGAGGATGCTGAACCAAAAGGACTAGTCAAAAAAATCATGACTCCGCTGTTTATCCTAGAAAAGATTGGGACGGCAGTAGGGCAAGGCCTTGTTCAGTCTTTGAGTTTCTTTCTTGGAAGATCCTGGCGTAAAGCGCTCCTGATAACACTGGTGGTTATATTATTCGGGCTGTCATGTAAGGTATTGCCAGGAATTGGGTACCTTCCTACTGGGGGCACTAACCTCATCAAAACCCAAATAGTGTCATCCGAAGGCACTAGCCTGGATGAAAACAGCAGACTAATGAAGATCATGGAAGACCGATGGAGCAAAATCAAAGGCGTGCGCCATATAGTCGCGGTTCCAAATCGCCAGGATGCGAGAAATGTGATTTTTATCGACTGTGACAGAGAGGAAGATAGCGGTGTGTCAGTTGAAAAGATTTCCCGGGAAGCGTACAAGACTTCTCGTGATCTCCCCCTTAAATTTATAAATCCAATACAATTCCCTTTATTTGGCAACATTTACTCGAGGTCGAATATAGTTGATGTGAGAATCGCAGGAGAAGGATATCCAGTCATAGAAAGTTTAGTAAACCAGATCCTTAACCTGGGCAAAGAAATACCAGGCATAGTGTTTAGCTATACGGACCTGGCCCTTCGCAAGCCGGAGGTACAGGTTCGGGTAAATTTGGAGAGGGCTGGTCAATTCGGGTTCCAACCCCAGGATGTGGCTGACGCTGTAGAGGCTGCTGGTGGTGGTCAGCAAACCATAACGCAGTATGATGTAAATGGCAGATATTTTTATGTTAATGTTACAGGCCCTCCTGATGAACAGAAAACAGTTGAAGACATCAAGAGAGTTGTTTTGACGTCTCCAAAAAACTCAGCCATCCAGATACCCCTTACTAGCGTGGCGTCAGTTAGTACCGAGTTTGGACCATTGCAAATCAACCACTACAATGGAATGCGATGCGCCAGAGTCCAGTTTACAATTCAAGGTAGGCCTTTATATGATGTTTTTAAGGACGTTATGGCTCAGATAAAATCTTCTGTGCCCCTCCCTGTCGGGTACAAGGTAGTCCCGGTTGGGGCCATAAACAAACTTCGTGAGTTGATTACAGCGATTGTTTTCGTTTTTACTCTGTCAGTCGTGGTGGTTTATCTGCTACTTGTGCTCCAATTTCAATCATTTATCAGACCATTGTCGATCATGCTGAGCGTTCCTCTTTCTATTGTAGGCGCAAACTTTCTGGTCAAACTGAGCGGGGTTCAGTTTGATTCTTTTACTGTGCTCGGTTACATAATGATGGTTGGCCTGGTAGTTAAAAATGCCATCATATTGATTACGTACGCTGTGCAACTTATGGAGAGCGGTATTGAACGTAATGAATCGCTCATTTTGGCCAGTAAAAGAAGAATGAGACCGATATTCATGACGGCTATATCGATGGTGTTGGGAATGCTTCCATTGGCGTTGAAACATGGCGCCGGGGCCGAGATATACAATGGGCTCGCCATGGCCGTGGTTGGTGGCCTTTCTGTCGCGACGCTTTTCACTCTTATATTGATTCCAGTAGTTTATACTATTTTTGACGATATCAAACTTCGTTTCTGGAGAATTAAGCCAATCAGTTTTGGTGAACCTGGGGACAACACACCGAGGATTGCAGACTGACCAAAGTCGTGTCTGATTTAGTTGGGGATTCAGGCACCAACGCCGGAAATTACCCAAGCCCATTTTGAACGGGCTTCCTTCTTGAGCGTCAACTTGAGAAAAGTAGAGAATTCATGACATCTCGATTAATTTTAATCCTTGTAATCACTTTCACGTTGGTGGTCGCTTGCAGCAAAAAATATGAAACCAAAGCGCCACCGCCAATAAAGGTTTCTGCTGCAGATGTAGAAAAGGGGGTAATCGAAGAGAACCTTTATATGTCTGGCAATTTGCGCTTCATTAGGGATACCACTGTATCATCCCAGGTTTCGGCCAGGATAACGTCCATTGAGGTCAGGGACGGGCAGCCAGTTTCGGAGGGCCAGAGATTGCTCTTGTTCGATGATTCGATAATACGGCCTATTGCTGATCAGGCGCGCGGAACCCTGGAGAAAGATATGGCTTCGGAGAAACTTGCAAAAATAGACATGGACAAGAACACTCCGCTGGTCAAAACAGGAGCAATAAGCGAACTCGCTTACGACCAAAAGGTATCAGCCTATCAGTCTGCCCATGGCCAGGTTTTGGCCGACAAAGGCGCATTAGCCAAAGCCGAAGAGGATTTAAAAAACACCGTGGTAGTGGCGCCAATTACTGGGATCCTTTCAAATCGTTTTGTAGAAGTGGGTGATTGGGCGTCAACAGGTGGGAAGCTTTTTCAGATCAGCGATTATACTACCGTATATCTTGAAACTTATCTTAGCGATAAGGACGTCGCGTCAATTGACTTCGGCAAGGTTATAAAACAAGGCTATGGTGGAGACGCCGAGGTAACCATAGATTCGTTGCCAGGACAAAAATTCCCAGCCAGGATTGGTTACGTTCAACCAGTTGTTAATCAGAACCAACTTTTTCAGGTGAGACTATACATTGAGAACAATGATTTGAAACTTTTGGAAGGCATGTACGCCAGAGGCCGTGTCCTCGTGAAAAGAATACCCGATGTCGTGAGAGTTCCTATCGATTCATTGTTGGAACAAATCAGAAATAACGCAGGCAACTCGGTTGTTCGGATAACAAAGGACAACAAGGCCCAGATCGTGCAAATAAAAATCGGCGCCACTGATGATCATTATGCCCAAGTGCTCGAGGCCTTAAGTCCTGGAGAAAGGGTCGTTACGGACGGGAAGGAAATTCTCAGCACGGGTCAACCGTTAGAAGTTTCAAACGATGGGCATTTTTCAAAATAGTCAAATTTACAAAGCTAAGCGAAGAAATTTGGAGACGGTTGAGCGGCATTGATTTGGTTAATACTTTTGTTAAACAGTATAAATTGTTGTAGGACACAGGCCACTGTGCTATTGGTTCGGATGTCTCCAGTCAAGATTCAGTAATCCAGATCGTAGGAGAATAATATTCATTGAAACCCTTATCTATTTTATTGACTTTTGCCCTAACCTCCATACTGGCGGCTCCAATAGCCTCGGCCCAAGCTACCGGCAATTCGAAAAAGTCTGATAATCAGCAGTGGCTCAGTCATCAAATGTTCCAGCCTGCCCCCAATGACGATGAAAAACAGACTATTTCAGAAAAGGTAATCCAGGAAATCAGGCAACTATATCTCGAGGCTGAGAAAGAAAAGGCATCCCAAAATCAGCCCGGAGCCAAAAATCACAGTCCTTGTCCCAAACCAGGAGCCAATTAATTTTTATTTAAATGCTGTCACGATGTTCCATCTGAATGACATTTTGTCGCAATGCATATGCGAAAACAAATTTTCCAGCATTTTGAGCCGATCTTCGTATCTTAGGGACGGATATAACCCGGCGGACATCGCGGGGATTGAGAAGAAAGCCTTTAACATCTCAATATTACACATAAAATCGTTTTCATGTACTATTACGTTTGAGAAGAGCTCTTTCAGAAAAAGGGTAAGGCCATCAAATTCAACTGGTTTTTTCTGACTCACGCTGGTCTGGGCATGTTCATCAGCGCATAAAAAGGCGTTTTGCCCTCGATCTTCCAAAACACCTACCATATAGGTTAGTCCTAATACTCCGCCGGGGCTCAAAAGCTCCCAAGCTTGACGAAGACTTTCCTTATAATCGGGTATAAGGAAAATTGACGCGCTATATATGACGACATCCATCTTTTCCTTGAAGTAATTATCCAGAGACCCAGCGTCTCCCTCGACAAACTTTAACCTTGATGGCGCAGGGTTATTTTTACGGGCCACTTCCAACATGGCTGGCGAATTGTCCAGTCCCCAGACCTTTGATTCAGGAATCGACTCCAATATGTGTATTGAGCTTGCGCCTGTGCCACACCCGACATCCAGCACCTTGAGGCTACTACTTAACTTTAACTCCCCAAGGAGGGTTGAATTTAGCGTCCTGAAAAACCCATATCTTTTTTCGAACTCTTCGTATTTGTCAGGACTTTGTTCAAAGTTTCTCTTTATAGCCTCTTTAACTTTCAGTATCTTTTTCTCGTCCATCTTTTTCTTTCGCGTTTTCACATGAGTTGCCTGCACAACCACCTGTCTGATAAAAAACATTGGGGACTATTACAATACGCTCCAGGCTTCTGCGGTAGCTTGACTCACTATGGTCATCACCCTGTTTCCATTGCCGAAGCATCTCTTTTGCGGCCTTTTTATCCAGGCCAAGGACATCCCTAAGTTGTCCCATGGTAACGCATTCCTTCTCATAAGCGTAACGGGCTATAAGGTCAACTGGATACTCCCTTAGCTTCTCCAGGTTAACTTCAATCCCGACAGCAGCTAAATATCCCCGCAGCGCCAGGTAAGGATCCCTTTTTTCTTGAGCCTTTCCTGAATCATTAAAATAGCTCGTACTCCCGTCGATAAAATCCTGTCTTATGGGGGCAAAGAAATCTATTACATCGGCCCCTTCGGGTCCAGACGAAACGGAATGTTGCGCCATCGACGGTATTAAAAGCATCTCACCCTGCCCCAGTGTAACGTCAGGAGCATCTGAAAAATGGAGCGTTATCTGACCATGCTGAACTGTTGTGAGTTGCTCGGACTCATGCTCGTGTGTAGGTATAATTGCGTTAGGAGCAATTTCGACCCTGACCGCCATCAGATTCTTGCCCCAGATCATCTGACGATTTATTTCATTGGATAATTTTTCTTTTTGGATCTCGCTCCACGACCTTTTTTCCATCCATTAGCCTCTCGCTTTAAATTTGGGGGTTAACCAACTTTTGGACATATTACAAAAATTTGACAAACTGAATTAGTCAGGCAATCGTTTTCGACATATCCTCTTCCTTCAATAAGGACTGCAGCTTGTCTATTATGCTACTCACCTGGAATTCCGTGTCCGAAAGTACGCCGCTGTTGTCGATTACAATATCGGCGAGAGTCTTCTTGGATTCTATGTCCATTTGAGCGCTCAACCTCGCTGAAGCCTCATCAGCGGAAATATTGTCCCGTTGCAGCAAGCGTTTCTTCTGGAGCTTTCTTGGCGCATAAACAAGTATCACAAGGTCGAAGTCAGTTTCCCAGCCAGCTTCAAACAAAAGTGGCACATCGACTACGACAATCCTGTGTCCTTTTCGCATATATTCTTTTGCAAGACGTTCTTTTTCGCGGGATACCTTAGGATGGATTATTGACTCCAAAGTCTTCCTTTTTGCGGGGTCCGAGAAAACAATTCTTGCCACTTCAGGCCTGTTGAGTGTTCCATCCACATCCAGCACTGAATCACCAAAGGCTGCCGCTATTTCCTTTATACCATCTGATCCCGGTTTTACAACTTCATGAGCCAGTTCATCGGCGCAAATTACAGGTATACCTCTGGCTCTGAAAATTTGGCTGACCGAACTTTTCCCGCTCGCGATCCCGCCAGTCAAACCTACCGTCAGAAAGCGCTTCTTATCTTTTTTCATGGATTTTTTCTGTTCTGAACTCATAGTTTTTTAATCCAGCCACTTTTTACGGTTAGTTAATATACTTAATTTTTCTTTTTTATTTCGTTCCAGGCAGCGTCGAAAGCTTTATCAAGCTTTTTCCCTGTCTTGTAGGCTTTTTTAAACAGAGACTCTAAACCGGCTTTCACCGTGTTTGTTAAATCATCAGAATTTTCCTGAACTTGCTTTAGGCTCCCCTCTCCTATTCTACCAAAGGCTGTCCACTGTTTGTCTAGCAACTCTCGAGCCTGTTTAATGCATAGCCCCAGAGTCTCCATGCTCAGAGCCCCAAGTGTTTTGAACCGCTGTTTTAAGTCAGTCAAAAATTTGTCCCAATTGAGGTTTCTTTCACGATCCAGAATTTCCCAAGCGTCCTTGATCTTGGCCGAAGCTACCTCGATGTCACCAATAGCCATCTTGCCGGAGCGTTTCAGATTAGCGGCTGTTTTGTCTACGGCTGTAAAGAATTCTTCCCTTGAAGCTCCCCAACTGTTTTTCAGGAAAACCCTTATCTCGCTCAACATGAAAACACCGACCGTTCCAACATTCTCAATCAACTCGGCTATTGAATCTCTTACGTCCGGTGGTTTCTTTTCCATAAAAACCTCCAAAAATGTTTCTGAGCTAAATCGACAATGGACACAACACCCAAAAACAATGTCATGCGTTCGTCATAAGCTCTTTAAAGATTTAACATCTACAAGTACTACGACCCGAGTTGAGGCGCAACCATTTTGATTTTCAATCAACTCAAATATAAACGGTGACTTTTTTCAAGAATTTATTATAATTTGTTAATTAACTGATTGGACTTCAGTTCCTATAAAAACTATCGAACTATCACCCGACAGGCGCCGAATGAGGCTATCAATATGGAACCAGAAATCAAATTGCTGAAAACTTTTAACGGGAAGCCCGTTTTTGAGCAAGTGGAACTAACTGACGAACGAGAAATCGGTTCGCTCGACAAGGCGATAATCCTTGCCAACGAAAGCAAACAGTCGGGAATTTCTCAGTTTGAACCGGTAAAAATCGAGTCGCAAGGTCCAGATTTATCTTCTGAAACCATCTCATCAACAGCTGACGTCGAAAGATTATCGTTTGCATTCCAGGCTGTTTCTCCGCCTATCGTGCCGATGAGCCTTGCGGTGATAGCCTTCCTGATCGCTGTAACCCTTGGTCATATGTAGCTTCGAGACGGGATGATACTTCGATTAACCGGTTTGGCGCTTATTGACATATCGAAGTGTTACTGATAAAAGGGTGCGGAGCATTGTGACTGACTCATCGATCCTTATCATTACACAGAAGAATTGTGTTCACGTAGCGCTCACAATCGGCCATAGGGTTTCTACTTTCTGAAACCGAATATGGCTGAATGGTCACGTTATCCGAAAGGTTAGAGGTGAACTTTTGGATGTTGTGAGATATTCTCGTGTTAAGGGAGGTATGTCCTCGTGAAAGTACTTGTGTCTGACAATCTGTCCGAATTGGGTGTTCAAATTTTAAGGGACGCGCCCGGCGTTGAAGTAGATGTCAAAGTCGGCTTAAGTCCTGAGGAACTTATAGCGATTATCCCCGAGTATCACGGACTGGCAATTCGGGGAGCCACCAAAGTAACGGCAGAAGTAATTGGCGATCAAGGTCGCCAGCGCGATGGAGGGGCTGACCTTCCACACCTTCAACGGCGAGGTGAC
>JBMFSZ010000054.1:0-12486 GCA_049967315.1 Desulfomonilaceae bacterium | reverse complement strand
AGTTAAAGAAGGGGGTAGCAAATAAATGGAACTCTTTCTTCAGCTAATCGTTACCGGTGTAATGCTGGGGTCCATTTTCGCCTTGGTCGCATTAGGCTGGGTGCTTATTTACAAGTGTTCCGGAGTATTAAACCTGGCGATGGGCGAGTTGACCATGATCGGAGGTTACGTTTGCCTTGCCTTCTATCAACGGTTTGTAACAATCATGCCGGTCAATTATGCATTCATAGTTTCTCTGGTGGGTACAATCTTTGTCGGATTGATTCTGGGACTACTTACCGAACGAATTTTCCTGCGGAAAATGATAGGCCAACCAATACTGGCGGTGATCATGGTAACAGTAGGCCTATCATTCTTTTTCAAGGGAATGGTCTTCATGTTCTGGGACACAGACACCCAGGTTTTCTTGCCGCGGGTATTCTCAATTGAACCCATAATGATCGGGAGTGTTTCGGTTGGAGCCGTATATCTGTGGAGTTTCATTGCGGCGATGATCCTGATGGTCGTTTTCATCTGTTTCTTCAAATACACGCGATGGGGCCTGTCCATGCAGGCCTGCGCTGATGATGAAATGGCGGCTCTGTCCCTGGGAATTAGCGCCAAATTTGTTTATGCGCTGGCTTGGGCGATAGCATTCATGGCTGCAGGGGTTGGAGGAACATTGCTCGCCAATATCAACGGACTCAATTATTCGGTCAGTGGCCTTGGCCTTCTGGTTTTACCAGTGGTGGTGTTTGGAGGTCTCAATTCAGTTCCGGGAGCAATTGTTGGCGGCATAACGATAGGCATACTGCAAAACCTCGCAGGTGGATATGGGGAGGCTATCGTGCCGGGTTCAAAAGAAGTTGCGCCTTTCGTTTTCATGGTGATCTTTCTCCTTTTCAAGCCTTATGGTCTTTGGGGCTGGGAACGTATAGAGAGGGTTTAACGTATGAGCTATCTACCTTGTGGAACTTATTTTGAATCCTACGTGGATGACCAGAAGTGGTGGCGCACAAATTTTATAAAGGGCAAGATGATCCTAATGCTCGTCGTGCTTGCGGTTGCCCCCTACATTATAGGCGCTCAATGGATGAGCGTTCTGTATACCATCAATTATTACATCCTCGCCGCCCTGGGCGTTCAGTTACTCATAGGTTATTGCGGGCAAATTACATTGGGGCACGCGGCTTTCGTAGCAGTCGGGGGCTACACAAGCGCAATGATGGTACTATTTCTCCCTTGGCCACAGTTCATGGTTGACTCTGGTTTGGCCTACCCAATAAGCATTATATGCGCTGGCTTTACTGCGGGCATTTGGTCAGTCTTGTTCGGTTTACCATCGGCTCGTGTCAAAGGCTTCTATTTGATCATGACTACGATGGCGGCTCAGTGGATTACGATGCGTCTCGTGATAACTCAGCTAAGCAAAATAGGGGGGCGTGAACAGTCATTTCCTTTGCCGCCCGGGACCATAAAAATCGGGCCTTGGCTCATTGATAGCGATCAGAAAATCTACTATTTTTCGCTGGTACTGGTACTTGTCTGTCTTATTGTCATGGGAAATTTATTAAGGTCGAAAATCGGTCGGGCGTGGATAGCTATTAGAGATAACGACATTGCCGCCGAAACGATGGGAGTAAATATTGTAGGTTACAAGCTGTTGGCGTTTTTTGTCTCCGGTTTTTTTGCTGGAATAGCAGGAGCATACTGGATCAGCGCCCTGTTTTTTGTCAGCCCCGAAAACTACGAGTGGTTTTATTCACTTCTGTGGGTCGGTATCATTCTGATAGGGGGGGTAGGCAGCATACAGGGCATCGTATTTGGGTCAGCCTTTGTTGTTCTTGTGTTCAAATTTCTCGAGATGGCGGTCCTTAGTCTCAGCGACATTTTGATGACTTCTTATCCTGAATGGGGGTGGGTCACGACCAAAATAATTTTCTTTAAAGAATCTGCTTTCGGGTTAGCAATAATCTTCTTCCTCATCTATGAACCTAACGGTCTAGCGTACAGATACTGGCAAGTGAAAAACTACTTTAATCTTTGGCCGTTTTCTTACACTGGTAAGTAGAGTCCCTGTTACTGGTTTGTTGGGAAAGGAGGTGCAAAACATACGTAGACCGGCTAGCAGGCAAAAACATCATTCACCACTGATCAAAAACAAAACGGAGGTTTAGAATGAGTAAGCGGATTATTCTGTTTGGTTTTTTAGCAATACTGATCACTTGTTCCGCGGTCTTCGCTGCGAATGAAATCCCTGTTGGATCTATCAACGACCTCACAGGCGCGACCTCGGATGTTGGTAAAGACGCAGCCCTTGGGGTCAGGGAGTGTGTCACATACATTAATGACCATGGTGGAATCAACGGTAAGAAGATAAAACTCCATCTTTTCGATTACGGCTACCGCGTTCCAGAAGCCATCACCATCTATAAGCGATTTAGGGACCAGGACAAAATCAAGCTGTTGCTGCAATGGGGAACCGGTGACACTGAAGCGCTTTCTCCTACGGTTAACAAAGACAAAATGGTGACGATTTCAGATTCCATGTCTGGGCATTTGTGTGATCCTGCCAAAACACCTTATAATTTTGTCTATAGTACCGACTATTCAACAGGCGCTAGAGGTTGTCTCACCGGCTGGTATGAAAATGTGTGGAAAAAAAGTGACAAATGGAAAGCCGCTAGAGAAGCTGGAAAAAAACCTAAACTTGTTTGTTTCTACATGTTCTCGTCGCCATACGCTAGCGCTCCTATCAAGGCTATCAAAGACCAGGCCAAGCTCTTAGGGATCGAAATAGGCAGGGACCAGGATGTTTCCCTGACTGCTATCGATGCAAAGAGTCAGGTCCTGGCTGCTAAAGAAGAGGGCGCCAATGTTGTTTGGCACGGAAATACGGCCATGTCCGTCGCGACAGCCATTAAAGATGCATACGCCCTTAAGTTTGATGCAGACAACATAACTAACCTGTGGGGCCTTGACAAAAATCTGGTCCGAATGACCGGCAAGGCTGGAGAAGGAGCAATGGTGCCAGCTCCATGCGCTTTTCTTGAAGACAATGTCCCATACATGGACAAGGTTCGTGAATACTGCAAGAAAGTTAATCCCGGCGTACCCCTTGACAAACGTGACGTTCACACGGTGCAAGGTTGGCTAAAGGTAGTCCTCGGAGCGGCGGGGCTGCAAATTGCCGATAAAAAGGGCAATATCGATGGCCCCTCACTGAAGGCGGCCTTGGAAAGCCTTAGGGACTGGTACCCATTTGATACCAAAAATGCTCTTGGAGTTGGCCCCTACACGATAACCGACAAAGACCACCGTCCGACACCCGTTGTAACGTTGTACAGGATTAAGGATGGCAAAATTGAACTGTTTAAAAAGATCAACATGAAAGAGCAATTCCCGGAACAGTGGCCCAAGTGGTTGGGTTGGTAAAGTTGTTTGAGAAGTCATGCCAATTTTAAAGCCGGTTTAGCTTTAGAATGGCGAGTCGGCATGGCGAGAAAGGGAGACAGTTGTGGCCGAAAGCAACAGCATCTTGAAGATTAACAACATAGAAGTAAGGTACCATGAGGTGATTCTTGTTCTCAAGGGAGTCTCGATAGAGGTTCCTGAGGGTGGGATAGTGGCATTGCTGGGAGCTAATGGAGCCGGGAAGAGTACCACGCTAAAAGCGATCTCTGGATTACTCATTCATGAAGAGGGTGAGGTGACGGATGGTAGCATAGAATTCTTGGGTGAAAGGATACATAAGCTACCGGCTGAACAAATATCCATGAGAGGTATTTTGCAAATCATTGAGGGAAGACGGGTTTTTGAACATCTCACCGTAGAGGAAAACCTGATTGTCGGAGGGCACTTACGCCCGACTGGTATCAGGGAGCGGCTGCAGATGGTTTACCACTATTTCCCAAGACTCCGGGAACGTCGGAACATAATGGCCGGCTTCATAAGTGGTGGAGAGCAACAGATGTGCGTGATTGGACGCGCTATGATGGCTCAGCCCAAGCTCATGCTTTTGGATGAACCTTCAATGGGGCTTGCCCCCTTGCTCATCAAAGAGATCTTCGAGATTATCCAAAGACTTAACAAAGAAGAAAAAATCCCGATCCTGCTGGTTGAGCAGAACGTTAAACTGGCCCTAACTGTCGCTCCATACGCCTATGTGATGGAAAACGGACGTATAGTCATGGATGACACGTCTGAAAAACTCAAGGAAAATCCAGATATTCGCGATTTCTATTTGGGTTTGACTGATGTAGGCGGTCGTAAGAGTTTTCGTGATGTCAAGCATTACAAACGAAGAAAAAGATGGCTCTCTTAAACATGTCGCTCAGGGCGGCACAAGGAGGGAAAATGAAAAAAAGGGCAGTTTTGTTTGCTACGGCACTGGTTATATCTATGGCGTTCGTATCGGCCAGCATGGCTTTTGAAGCTCCCGTCATAACCCTGGAGAGGGTAGATGTCGCGAGCATTCAGCCTTTCTTCGTTAAACCCCGTGTTGGATACAAAAACGAGAAAGAACCTGGTAAGGAATTAGCGGCAGGAGCGATGTTAAACATGGCTTACATATTTGACATCAAGAACCCCAACAAATCCCCTGTGATGCTGGATGAATTGACATTTACTACAGCTTTCGAAGGCTTTGAGGTCAACACGGCCTTTTCCTATGAGAATAGCTGGATACCCGGTGGAAAGACAAACCAGCTTAAAGTCGTTACGACCAATGAAACTTTACCTACTATTACAAGCCTCATGGTTGGATCGGAAAACGTCCAGAAGATCCAGAAGATGAAAACCTCAGCCGGAGCGCTCGCGAAAAAATGGTGGGAAAATGTTGGTGATTTCTCATTCCCCATTGAAGTAACAGCCGGCTCTGCTCTTTTCAAGGATGAAAAAGGCAAGGAGTTAAGAGTAACATTTTCCGGAAAGTGGCCTAAAAAATAGTTAGTATTTTACTGTGACGGTGAAGAAAAAGTTATAAACAAAAGTTCTGTTCAATCTAATGGATTATGGCTTTTTTTAAGCGTCTGGGCCCTTTTAGGGCCTTTTTTTTGTCCCGTTGTTTTCTTTTGCGTTAATGACAAATGTTCGGTTTGATATTATTTAACGAATTTGGATGCTCTAACGGCAAGGCATGTAAAAAATTGAGTGGTGAATAATGATCAACAACAAAGAGACTGAACTGACCAGCACTGAAGAAATATTAGGTGAGATGGAACGATTGAAGAAGCTGATCAGATACCATGATCATTTATATTACGTTCTTGACAGACCCGAAATTTCAGACAGGGAATATGACATCCTCTTTAAGCGTCTGGAACAACTGGAAAATAAATATCCTCAATTTATCAGTTCTGACTCTCCGACACAAAGGGTGGGGGGAAAGGCGCTTGAGAAATTTGAGCAGATCGCTCACGCTATTCCCATGTTGTCATTATCAAATATATTTGAATATCAGGAACTGACAGATTTTGATTCTAGGATCAGGAAACTACTTGGGATACCAGGCCCAGTGCCTTATGTTGTAGAGCCTAAACTTGACGGAGTAGCTGTAGAACTAATTTATCGAGATAAACGGCTGCTCGCGGCAGGGACTCGCGGTGATGGGACCGTAGGTGAAGATGTCACAGCAAATATACGGACCATAAAGACCATACCGCTAAGTCTCAGGCCCAATGGCCCATTTGCTCATGCCAGTCTTTTGGAAATACGCGGTGAAATATTTATGCTCAGATCTGATTTTGACTCTTTGAATAAGGATCGTGATGACGCTGGCCTCCCGTCGTTTGCTAATCCCAGAAACGCTGCAGCGGGTTCAATTCGTCAACTGGATCCCAGCGTTACCGCTCAGCGAAGGCTCAGGTTTCTTGCACACGGTATTGGACGGTTAGAGGGAACTTCAGTTAGGACTCAACTAGAATTGCTTGAGGGGCTCAGCGAGGTGGGGGTCCCATCAAATTTGGAGCATACTAGATTGTGTCACGGTGTCAAAGAAATAATGAATCACTACAATACCTTGAATCAATTGAGAGATCAACTTCCATTCGAAATAGACGGGAGTGTAATAAAAGTGAACTCACTTGATTGGCAGACCGAATTGGGGACTAAGAGCAGGTCTCCTCGCTGGGCAGTGGCTTACAAATTTGAACCTATGCAGGCAGAGACCAAAATCATTAAAATTGAAGTTGGAGTGGGCAGGACGGGGACTCTGACACCTGTAGCCATAATGGAGCCCGTCAGGGTTGGTGGCGTAACGGTTAGTAGAGCCACGCTTCATAATCAGGATGAGATTGATCGTAAGGACATTCGGGAGGGGGATGTAGTTGTGATTCAGCGCGCAGGGGACGTCATCCCTGAAGTCGTGAAAGTAAGAACTGAATTTCGTGGTTGTGACAGCCATCCCTTCAAGATTCCAGATCATTGTCCGGTTTGTGGCTCGGATGCAGTTCGGCTGGAAGGTCAAGCTGCCAAAAGATGTGTCAATTCTTCCTGTCCAGCTCGTCTCAAGGAGACTATAAAGCACTTCGTTTCCAGGGACGCCATGGATATAGAAGGCCTCGGAGACAAGCTGGTAGAGCAGCTTGTGAGCAAAGATTTGGTCCGTGACCCTGCCGATATATATTATCTTGATGTTGACACTATTGCTTCGTTGGATCGTATGGGCAAGAAATCGGCTACGAATCTTATCAATTCCATACACGGCTCCAAGAAAGTGTCTTCCGATCGATTCCTTTTCAGCCTTGGAATCCCCCTCGTGGGGGCAACAGTAGCAAGGCTATTGATAGAATTTTTCGGGTCCGTGGACGAGATATCAAAAAAGACTGCAACAGAACTGACTCAAGTTCCTGGTATAGGGCCTGAAGTTGCCCAAAGCGTTGTACAATTTTTTGCCGAGCCGAAAAACCTTCGGATGATCGAGAGGCTTTTGCTTGCTGGGGTATCACCAGGCACAGAAGCTCAACCGGCTTCAAAGGAGAGCCGTATGCTGGGAATGAATGTGGTGTTCACAGGGTCCATATCAATTCCTAGAGGTGAAGCCAAAAGGATGGTTGAGGCAGCAGGTGGATCAGTTGGATCCTCGGTTAGTAGAAAAACTGACTTTCTGGTAGTTGGAGAGGACCCAGGTTCCAAGCTGGAAAAAGCTCGTGACTTGGGGATAAAAATTATTACAGAAGAAGAATTCAAGACTCTGGCAGGTTTCTAGACCGAATATGTTTGAGTTGAAAAAAATATCAAAAGATTTAATGTTATAATTAAGAAAAATACTGCTAACACTTTAATTCACATAATGGTTGTTGAAATGACATTGAAGATCAGGCGTCGGGTTTTAGTTAAGGGCAAAGTCCAGGGCGTGGCTTTTAGGGCATATACAAGATCTGAAGCCCGTAAAATTGGATTAGTGGGCTGGGTCAGGAACTTACCAGACGGGTCGGTAGAGGCTTTGTTGGAAGGTAACGCTGAAAGCGTCAATTTGATGCTGACCTGGCTACGAAGAGGCGCTCCCATGAGTAGGGTAGATGATCTCATTGTATTCGAAGAGAAACCTACTGGCGAATTTACAGATTTTAATATCAGTTTTGATGGATGGGAATCCTGGCGTGCGCGCTAAGATCCTCAAATCTATCTTTTCAGTATTGTCGATTATGGCGTTTTGCTTTTTCGGACATACGGCTCCCTGCTCCACAAGGGAAGCCTCCATAATAGTTGACCTGCTAATGGGTGAGCCAGTTACTTTTGAATCTGCGCTGGATGACATGTCCCAGGTCCGTGTGGTTTATGTTGGTGAGTTCCACACAATAATACGTCACCACCAATTACAGGAAGAAATACTCGGAGGCCTTGCGCACCGTAATAGAAAGGTCTCCCTAGCCATGGAAATGTTCAACGCCGACCAGCAATCAATAGTTGACAAATGGCTTTCCTCCAACGAATCAGTGTCAGTTCTTGGGGAGCGTCTTGGGTCCGACAGATGGACAAATATTTCAGATTATTCCGGCCTTCTTTTGAAGGCTCGTGATCTTCACATCCCAATTGTAGGGCTTAACCTTTCGAGCGGGTTAGTCAGGAAAGTTTCGCGGGGAGGTTTGAACGCATTGTCTGAAAGTGAGCGAGCAATGCTGCCTCCAGATGTTGAACCAGTGAGCCCAGTGTATGCAAGGCTGCTTACGCTTAGGCTCCAAGTTCATCGAGCGTTCCACGGTAAATCGCTTAATAGGGTTATTTACGCCCAAGCTTTAAGAGACACTGTTATGGCGTCCAATATCGTGAAACGTCTTTCGGATCCCCTATCAAAAGATGGAATACTCATGGTAGTAGCTGGCAACGGTCACTTGAGTTATGGGTTGGGGGTTCCGGAGAGAGTTAAGCGCCGAATCGATGTCACCTCCAGAATATTTCTCCCTTCGGAAAGTGGTGAGCTAAAACTTTCTGAGTCTGAAAAACGACAGGCGGTTGATATTGAAATATCTCATGAAGATCTGAAGTTTATTGATCGACCGATTGCAGACTATTTGAGCATAGCTCCGCTTAAATCTGAGCCCGGAGATAAAATCGACGACTTTAGGAATGTAGCCAGGAAATAATTGGATTCTGGCACACGAGACTCAGGGGAAATTTAAAATGACAGCAAATTCCATGACGGCAGCCCTTCCAAGACTTCTTGCCACGGCTATAGGAAGTTTGCCGCACACAGACGCGAGCGAATCTGTAAACCTCATTTTATCTTCTTTGAAGAAAGCGCCTCACGCTCCACAGCTATCCAGGCGTGATCCCAGAGAACAGATGTGGATACAATACTCAGAAAAGTTGCCCGGTTTTACGGTAGACCTCGAAAATCTCAAATATTATTTTGATACTTCCGACCGATCATCAGGACTGGTCGAAAGGTTTTATGAAAATTATCTGGAAGCGATTGAAGGAAAACCTAGCGAAGCTTTCGCAATTAGTCCTGAATACGGTCTAGGAATAAGGGTATTCATCGACCGGTTAGACCATGGCAGGTCAAAATCGGCTTTTGTAAAGGCGCAAGTGACTGGACCCCTCAGCTTTAGCTTGTCTGTCAACGATGAGCACGGCAAGCCTATATTTTACCACTCGGTTTATAGGGATGTTGCGGTAAAAGGCATGGGGCTCAAGGCCATGTGGCTTGTCGACAAATTAAAGCCGTTTGCCGAGAACGTAATCCTGTTTTTTGATGAGCCAAGTCTAAGCGCGTATGGTTCTTCTGCGTTTCTGGGGGTTTCCGCATCGGATGTTGTCGAGTGTCTAAATGACGTTTTTTTTATGGCTTCTTCGGCAGGGGCAATAACGGGTGTTCATTGTTGTGGTAACACCGACTGGTCCTTGCTGATGCAAACAACGGTAGATATCATTAATTTTGATGCTGTGGACTATTTGGAGTCACTAGCAATTTATCCAGCTCAATTGTCCAAATTCCTGGCCAAAGGCGGAGTCTTGGCATGGGGTGTGATACCTAATGATTATAGGATAAACCGGGAGTCAATAGATTTGACGATTGAAAGGCTCAGGCAGGGGGTTCTTTTTCTTGAAAAAAAGGGTATCAACAGGGAATTGTTGCTAGGACACATTATAGTTACGCCTGCTTGTGGTTGCGCGGGTCTGAGCGTCGAGGAATCTCTAAAAGTTTATGAAATTCTATCACAAATAGACGAAGTAGACTTTCAGAGCATTTTCAACAACTAAGCCGGATATTTTCTTGGAAAGGAAAAAATATGGGAATAACTCTTGCGGTGGCAGGGAAGGGTGGCGTTGGAAAAACGTCCATTACTTCTCTTATAATAAAGAATCTCATTGACAGTGGGCAGCGACCTCTTTTGGCAATTGACGCGGATTCGAATTCGAACCTCCATGAAGTCCTTGGTATACGAGAACCCAAAAGTGTTGGCTGTATAAGGGAGGACGCCAGGAAGATGGGCGAGGACATCCCAGGCGGCATGACCAAGGATCGTTTCATGGATTACCAAATCCAGGCCAATCTGGAAGAAACGAAGGATCTGGATTTTCTTTCGATGGGGCGCCCAGAAGGACCGGGCTGCTATTGCATGGCTAACAACATACTTCGCGATGTCATTTCAAGGCTGACTTCGAACTACAAGTTCGTAATAATCGATAACGAAGCGGGTATGGAACATTTGTCAAGACGGACGGAGGAAGAAGTTGACCACCTTTTTATAATATCCGATCCTTCACCCAGGAGCGTGAGGACGATTGGACGCATTTATCAGTTAATAGATGAAATGGAAGGTAGAATACACAATCAGCATATTGTCCTAAGCCGAGTTCAGGGAACACTCGATGATTTGCCTAAGACCACCAGAGAGGAAATAGATTCGCTACCTGCAGCGCCATTGGCATTGATACCCTACGACGAAAAACTCGTTTCTCTCGATCTCGAAGGCAAACCCCTGGTGGGCATCCAATCAGATTCGTTAGCCTATCTGGCAGTTAAAAAGATGCTTCAGGATATTAACGTATTAAGCTAAAGAACCTACTGGCTTAAAAAACGCCCTTATTCGGTTAGGTGGAAACCGGCGCGTGTTCAGCCGGTTTCCACCTGCTTCGCGCCGAGGAACATGGCACGTAGGTTTCTCAAATTGATTCGTATCTTATTATAGTATTTGATCCTAATTATGGCCGCTGTTCCCGCCGATACTCTATTTTTCCAAAAGGTTGATTTCAGATCTGAATATCTCCAAATTTAAGAATTTAGCTAGGCGGTTCGTTCGTCGGTGGGGATTTCTCCAAATCACGGAACAAGATAAAAGTTTAAATGTCTGAAGATATAAAACTAAAATGTAATATAATACATAACAATATATTTTAAATAATTTAACAAATGTATATAACATATAATAAATACATGTAAAACTTGACATAAACTATTTATTGGACTAATTAGTCTGGGACTGATTGAAAGGGGAATTTGCTATGTTGAACGCTTATCTGGCGGCTCTTCCGGCTCAAAATTTGGCTGATCAAAGCATATGGTCGATAATATTGGGGGCTGGGATTGTCGTTAAATGCGTGATGCTGACGCTTCTTGTTTTTTCGATTATCTGCTGGGGGATAATACTTAGCAAAGCCATCATGCTCTCTAGAGCAAAAAAGCACACTCAGCTTTTTTTTGACGCCTTCAGGGAATCAAGGAAGTTCTCGACTCTTTACACCGAGGCCAAGCAATTTACTTATAGCCCTCTAGCTCATGTATTTAAGGCGGGATACGCGGAATTGAGCCGTTTGTCCAGGATCCAGGCAGGGTCCCAGAAAGGATCCACGGATGCCACCGGAGAGCCCGAATATGAGCGGACCGGGATGGACAATATAATACGGTCTTTGCAACAGGCGGTTACAGCCGAGCGGGCCCGACTCGAGCGAGGTGTGAATTTTCTTGCCACTACTGGATCGTCGGCACCGTTCATTGGTCTGTTTGGAACAGTTTGGGGAATAATGGAGTCGTTTCGGAACATAGGCGCCATGAAAAGCGCTTCACTTGCTGTGGTTGCCCCCGGTATAGCAGAAGCTTTGATCGCTACCGCGGCGGGCTTGGCCGCAGCTATCCCTGCAGTAATTTTCTTCAATTATTTTCTTGGTCGTATAAACGTCATTTCAACTGAAATGGACAATTTTGCTTCTGAACTCATCAACATTATCGAGCGGATTTACTGGAAACGTAAATAGTCGAGCGGGGTCTTAGCTTTGGAAATCAGGAGGCAAACAGATGGCTTTTAGCCTGAACAGAGGTGGCAAGGCCCCCATGGCCGACATAAACGTGACCCCATTGGTCGACGTAATGCTGGTCCTGTTAATAATTTTTATGGTTACTGCGCCTATGCTCCAGGAAGGAGTGTCAGTGGAATTGCCATCGGCCAAGGGTGAGCCGATAGAGAAGGCTCAGCAACGGGACGAGGTAATGATTTCAGTATCAGGGGCAGGATCAATTTTTGTTAATGACAAGGCTGTTTCCGAGGATCAACTGGCTAAAGTTGTTCTCGAAGCTACAAAAGAGAAGAGTAATCGGGATGTGTTTCTCCGTGCAGACAAAAATGTCCCTTACGGTGTAGTGGTCAGGATTATGGCCAGTCTGAAAACGGCAGGTATCGCGAACCTGGGAATGATCACTACCCCCCAGGAAGAATCAAGTAAATCAGCTAAATGATCAATGATCTCCTGAAACATCAGCGAGGGGCTTCCCCTGAGATGCTTGCGCTCTCTGTAGCGCTTCACCTGGTTGCGATTCTGATTTTGGTAACTAGCGCGAAATATTTGACTTGCGCTCCAACTATAACTGACAGGGGAATAACCAACGTAAAGTTGATCGAGGCAGGCCCTGTAGCTCCGCGTGTGCTGGAACAATCTACTGATAAACCTCTTACCAACAGTTCCGAGATTCCGCCAATAAAATCCGCCGAACCTGACAAAAAGCTCAATGCTCAGACAGAAAAACTCAAGACTGTTTTTGCAAAGGCTGAAACAACTGCGCCTGCC
>JBMFSZ010000053.1:0-12675 GCA_049967315.1 Desulfomonilaceae bacterium | reverse complement strand
CCAAGCTCCTCTGCGGTTACAGGATCCAGTATTTTGATGTTATACCCTGGCATTGGTTTGGTCGCAGACCCGGCTTTAATTGGAAAGAGCTCGAGCCCACGGAAGTTACCAGCGATGGCCCACGCCGTTTCTGTCTGCCACCAGTGATCTATGACGGGTTTTTTTAGAAGATCAGTGGCCCAAAAGTAGGTGTCTGGATCGAGCCTTTCCCCGGCTAGGAAGAGAGTTTCGAAATTAGAAAGATCGTAATTCGCAAGAAACACACCTTTGGGGTCCTCTCTTTTAATTGCCCTGATAGCTGTGGGGGCAGTGAACAGAGCTTTAACCTTGTGCTGCGAAATCACCCGCCAGAAAGCCCCCGGATCAGGCGTCCCAACAGGTTTACCTTCGAATAGCACGGTGGTTGCCCCCATAAAAAGGGGAGCATATACGATATACGAATGTCCCACTACCCAACCTACATCGGAAGCCGCCCAGTACACGTCGCCTGGCCCTATGTTATAAATGTGCTTCATGCTCCACATTAGGGCTACTGCATGTCCACCGTTGTCACGGACCACTCCCTTAGGTTTTCCTGTTGTGCCTGACGTGTACAGTATGTAAAGGGGATCGGTAGCCTGTACCGTGACGCAGTCGACCGGTTTTGCCGCCGCTTCATTTTCATTCCAGTCAAAGTCCCGCCCCTGATTGAGTTCCGCAACACACATGGGTCTTTGACAGATGACACATTTGGTTGGTTTGTAGCTCGCTATTTCAATTGCTTCATCCAGCAGGGGCTTATACGGTATTACCCGCTTTACCTCGATACCACATGAAGCCGAAAGTATTACATCTGGCTTAGCGTCATCAATGCGGACAGCCAATTCCCTCGGAGCGAATCCACCGAAAACTACTGAATGAACTGCGCCAATCCGTGCACAAGCAAGCATTGACATCACAGCTTCCGGTATCATGGGCATGTATATAAGAACCGTCGCCCCCTTTTTGACACCAAGATCTACCAGCATTCCGGCAATCTTGGAAACCCGATTCCGGAGTTCACCGTAACTGATTTTCTGGATTGTATCTGTAACGGGGCTGTCATAAATTATAGCGTCCTGGGCGGCTCTGCCCTGTTGGATATGGCGATCCAGCGCGTTATAGCAGGTGTTCAGCTCCCCTCCGCGAAACCAGCGATAGAAAGGCGGATTTGATCGATCCAGGACTAGATCCCACTTTTTTTGCCAGTCAATCGCCTCAGCAGCGCGCCCCCAAAATGTTTCTGGACTTTCCAGCGATTCTCGATAAGCTTCCGCATACGTCATAGTAACCCCCAAAATACGTCTATAGAATTATAACCCTATCGGGTTTGTGCAAATGACATAGCCAACGATACAACTAACTCCCCCCATCGGAGCGGTTTAAAAAGAACCGGCCAATAGCCTGAAACGATAACAGGGTTTATAAAAAAAATACCAGTTTGTGTATATGGACGCTATCAGAGCGTAAACCGCCGCTTGCTGACGAGGTCATTATGATTACGTTTTTTGTTTGGTTAGCGCAAGCCCTTTTTTGTGAGAGAACATTACCCAGGACATGTATTGAGCCGAAGGACCTCAAGTATAACATTCTTATATTTTTAGTAAATTTACCAACTTGAAAAATTTGAGTTGACAGAAAGACCAAAATCAAATTACCCTTAGGGCCACTGACATTTCAGTTAGTCAGTTCCAATATATAATTAGCCGTTTGACAACTTGTTATAAATTGAGTGATTCAGACTGAGCTACATTGAGTACCCATATGATGGAGTGACATCATAATTTTGCTCAGTTAATCATAGGCGACTGGTTCCGGTTTTAGGTTTCAACCCTTTTACGATGGCTATTGGCCTAGGAGCCGCTCAAGTGTGTCAGCGAGCGTCTGATGATTTCCCTTCGAAAAGCTGTCTAAACGTCGCGTCGTTTAGTTCGCTCCTTCATTGCTTCCACAGCATTGAGTTCCTAATCTGTCGTATTGTGTTTGGCTTTTGGTCAACGTTTGCGAAACTTCTCACCAACCTTGTGAGGCTAACGTTAGGATCAACTACTCTGACCAGGACTAGCAGGGATTTTCCTGCTACTATGCCTAGCCTACCCGTAGGCAGACTTATCAGTTCAAAATCCGCCACCTGCGTTGTTAATTCCCGAATCCTTCCATTGTTTTCTCTTATACGATCTTCGGTGTCCATGATCCCTAATAAACGCAGACATAATCTTTTGCTATGGTCAGTTGAATTTAAGGAGGTTTTGGAGACGTTCAGGTCTTTACGGCCTTTGCGAAAAAGCCGCTTCGCCATGCCTCCAGCGATTCTTCTTGATAGAAATCATTTTCTGGTTCTGATCAACGGACGATCTCCTCCCCAAATTGGGCTGCTTTACGGTTTCGGTTGGAATCGATTGGTTATTCTTACACATCTGGACACAAGTATTTCTTAAGGTTGATTCTATTAATTATTGCCGTGGCGGTGTCTTTTTCCATCTCGGTCGTCTCTTCGATCATAGCTAGAAACAGACACTGCTGATGATTGGTAGATGCCTGGCTAAACGGGAAGCCCTGGGCTTCTCTAACCCTTAATTTTTTAAAGAGGAAGGAGAATTGTACCGTGGCGCAACAACAGACAGACTGGGCGGCAATTGCGAGGAATCCAAAATTCGTCGAATTGCACAAGAGGAAAACATCGTTCCTTTTTGGGTGGTGGGTTGTTTCAACAATCTATTATTTCCTGCTCCCTATAGGAGCGGGGGCAGCGCCAGGACTTTGGAGTTGGAAAGTGATAGGGCATATCAACTTCGGCTATCTGTTTGCCCTTTCGCAGTTTTTCGTATCCTGGGCCATCGCTCTCTATTACGCCGCCTGGGCAAACAATGTCTCGGACCGTATTACCAATGAATTGCTCGATGAACTCAAATTGCGATAGGAGGAGAGGCGCAATGAAGAAATTCCTGGTTGCAATATTGGTCGCCCTCACTCTGGGCATCGCTATAAACAGTGTTCTGCCGACGTTGAGCTTTGCCGGGGCAGAAAGCGCTATTGCTTCCGCTGTCACTGCTCAACCCCCTACCAGGGTACAGGCTGACCGACCAATAACCATTACTCTGTTCATAATCATCATAATCATAACTTTGGGGATAGTCATCTGGGCTGCGAAACGCACAAAGACGACCGCCGACTTTTATGCTGCTCGTGGAGCGATAACCGGTTTCCAGAACGGATGGGCTATAGCGGGCGATTACATGTCTGCAGCCTCATTCCTCGGTATAGCTGGTCTCATCTGTCTTTACGGGTATGACGGATTCATGTATTCGGTTGGCTGGCTCGTGGCCTACGTCACCGTTTTACTTATAGTCGCTGAACCTTGTCGTAACTCCGGCAAATTCACGATGGGCGACGTGTTGTCTTTCCGTTCCAACCCAAAACCCGTAAGGGCGGCTGCGGCCACATCGACAGTTATCGTTTCAGTGTTTTATCTTTTGGCTCAGATGGTAGGAGCCGGCAAACTGATCGAACTGCTGATTGGGATCCCTTTCAGGGTTTCAATTATCGGCGTAGGCGCGTTGATGATCATCTACGTTGTTTTTGGTGGAATGATCGCCACTACGTGGGTCCAAATAATCAAGGCGTGCTTACTTATGGCCGGGGCTATTGTGATTTGTATCCTGGTCGCGGCAAGGTCCGGTTTCAACCCTGTTCAATTTTTTGCCGACGTGGCCAATAATGTTCAAATTCAGAATTGGACCCAGACACATCTCCTGCATGAGGCTGTAGCAAAACCTGGATTTGACTATGGTCAGCGTTTCCTCGAACCTGGTCTTTTGCTCAAAGACGTGTGGGATCAGATATCGCTCGGTATGGCTCTTGTGCTAGGGACTGCCGGGATGCCTCACATTCTTATGCGGTTTTTCACGGTGCCTACTGCTCAGGCTGCCAGAAAATCCGTTATATGGGCAATGTTTATAATTGGAACCTTCTACATTCTGACCACTCTCTTGGGATTTGGCTCAGCCATCTACGTTAGCCCGCAAATAAGTTTTGCAGTTGACAAGGGTGGAAACATGTCCAACCTGCTCCTGGCGCAGATGCTTGGTAACCAGATTGCGCCATTTGTTGGAGACTTTTTACTGGCGTTCCTGTGCGCGGTTGCATTCGCGACCATCCTCGCTGTTGTGTCAGGCCTTGTGCTTGCAGCGTCAGCAGCTATCTCTCACGACATTTGGGTTAACATCGTGAGAGGTGGTCACGCCGACCAGCACGAGCAGGTGAAGGCAGCCAGGGTTGCATCCATAACTTTCGGCGCAATTGCCATTATCCTAGCAATACTTTCGGAAGGCCAAAACGTCGCGCATCTTGTAGCCCTGGCCTTCGCAGTTGCGTCATCTGGAAACCTCCCTACAGTTGTGCTTTCACTATTCTGGAGAAAGTTTAATACTGCTGGTATCGTAGCTGGCCTCATAATTGGTACGATCGCTTCTGTAGTGCTGGTTCTTGTTTCTCCCAATATGCAGTATCCCAAAATCATTGCCGCTGGCGCTCAAAAAACCATTGTAGCTTTGGAGAAAAAGCAGGCGGAAGGAGCCGCTCTTACTGACAAGCAGAAAGCTCAGTTGGCTAACGCCAAAATCACTTATGAGAAAAACAAGGACGGTTCTTCAATAGTGGGGCTGGACAAACCATGGTTCCCACTCAAGAACCCGGGGATTATTTCCATACCCCTAGGGTTCATCGCAGCGATCCTTTTTGCTCTCCTATTTAGGAGCAAGAAAGAAGAGGATGCATTTGACGAACTGTACGTCAAGCAAAACACTGGCATTGGTGTGGCAGAAATTTTAAAGCACTAAGATACGCACAGCTTCGACAATTAATATCGAAGCTGTCTTTTTCCGTAATTAGGAAGTTACCACATTTTTGTTGTCCGTTGCTTCCTGATGTCATAACGAGGGAAAGTTAGTTTCCCTCGTTTTTTTTGTAGCCTTCTCCTGAAAGAGCCCTGGGCTTGTCGGGAGTAATGAAACCCCTGGCCTTTGTCATTCGACGACTTGGTCTTGGTGGACGGGCTTGGCCAAATGCTGAAGCACAAGCAGGTTTGTAAAAAATGCAATACCCTTCTTCGAGGAATTAGCCCCCGCCAAAAGGGAAAATCATGAATCAATGACTAAACCATAATTGACTGTTTATCAATGAGAGATATTGCCAGCGCGTATTGAATTAAAATGCCTCAGTTGAACTTTCTTCGGTCCGGATGCAACCATTTCAACCTATCCCAATTCCAGAGAATTGGTGATAACTGAAGGACTTTCTCCATGATTTTTTCATTACAAAAACGATTTCTAGCTCTTCTCCTTTTACCGGTTACACTGGACCTGTTAATTCTCGGTGTCACATCGTTCATTTATGCCCGCTCTTACTTGTTGGAGGAATGGGGGTCGATGGTGAGATTAAAATTTGAGAAGACTGCTCACCAAGTCAGGATGCGACTAGACCGGAAACGTGCTGTGATCAAGATGATGGCAGACGCGGAAGATAAACCCGACGCCAAGATCATAAAAGCCTTTCTCGCACATGAACTCTCCAAGAAACCAGGTGTCATCTCGGTCGAAGTCTTACCTCAGATTTCTGGTAATAGGGCATCACAAAACTCGCTGGAGACTTTGTCAACAAAAGAAGGAAAAGGAGAGCGCAATCATTCAAACGAAGGCGCCAAGCCTTGTTGTCCGGTGGAACAGGAAAATG
Source organism: Desulfomonilaceae bacterium (assembly GCA_049967315.1). Lineage (GTDB taxonomy): Bacteria > Desulfobacterota > Desulfomonilia > Desulfomonilales > Desulfomonilaceae > CAJBEZ01. The sequence continues at coordinate 6,927 of JBMFSZ010000053.1, read as the reverse complement.
GCTCTAACTCCAGGTTAATAGGATCAGATCGATATAACCGTATGGAGGATATGATGAAAATGATGAAATCCAATCGGTCTGAATTATCTCTCGATACTTCTCAAAATATTCTGACACTTACAGAAAACTTCGATGGCCGGGATTCAAGTAATCCCAAGGAAATTGTGGTCCGGATGACTTTCGATTCTCTGGTCAGAGGAATTCTCGAAGTCGGTCAGTGGAGGGACAGCTACGCTTGCCTTGTGAAATCCAATGGTCAGTTTCTTGCCCACACAGACAGCTCAATGTCTAACCGAAAGTTTCTGGGGGACACGGGAGATCCTCTGGAGAAAAAAGTGTTAACGGAAATGGCAAAAAAGAATTTTGGAGTAGTTATAGGCTCAGGATACCCACCCAGCAGGGTAATCGGCTTCTACAAAGTTCCTACGACTGACTGGTTTCTGGTTCTTGTGTCAAGCGGGCGCCAAGTTTTGGCTCCTATTCTTCACTTCAATTTTAACTATATTCTGATTGGAGCTTTGTCGGTCTTAACCATAGGCGTCTTGATCTCTCTGAATACGCGACCAATAGCGCGATCCATAGAGGAAATATCGCAGGCGGCTGAACAAATCGAAAAAGGAAATTATTCGGTAAGGGTCTCCGAAGACCGATCAGATGAGATCGGCATACTCAAGCGTAGATTCAATCAAATGACTCAGGGACTAAAACAGCGGGATCTCATAGAAATGACTTTTGGTCGTTATGTAGACGGAAAAGTGGCGGCGGAACTGTTGGCTCGGCCGGAAAATCTCCAGATGGGGGGAAAACGCCGTGTTGTCACCATACTTATGGCAGATCTCCGTGGATTCACGAAAATGTGCGAGAAGTTAAGACCCGAGGATGTTATCAGCCTACTAAACCTTCATTTTTCAAAGATGATAGAGGTAATAGAGAAGTACGAAGGGATAATCGTCGATTTTTATGGCGACTCCGTCCTGGCTTTTTTTCAGGGTTCAACTGACAACGACAATGATGTTTCAAATCGTGCTTTAGACGCTGTTCGTTGCGCCTTGGAAATGGAGCAGGAATTGGAAACTCTCTGCAAAGATGGATTCGGTAAAAATTTGGACAAACTTAAAATGGGGATCGGAATACACACTGGGGAGGTGATTGTTGGAAACATAGGTTCGAGTACAAGGGCCAAATATGGAATAGTAGGATCAGCAGTCAATGAAACGGACAGGATTCAATCTTCGGCCAGTGACGGAGGGGTCATAGTTTCAGAGAAGACCTATGAAATTCTTTCAGGAATTCTTAACATTGGTGAGAAACTTTCAGTTAGATTGAAAGGGCTGAACGGAATCTGGAACCTCTACAAGGTGAACGGCTGCGATCCTATCGCAACCGACCAGCAATCAGTTGACAAAAACTAGTCGGCCCCTTGACGAAAATTGCTCATGTGATTAGAAATGTTGAACTGAATTTTTCTCAGTAGTAAAATCACTCACTGGCAATGTCTTTTTGAGTATCGCGGTTAAACAGCAACCAGGGACAATATTTTGTCCCCTTCATCCAAAATTTCTGTGGAATCCGGCCAATAAATTTCACCTCTCCTTATCATTGCTATGATCTTGTTATCGCCCAACTTTTGTTGCCTGCAAACACTTTGAAACGATTCTCCGACAAATGATTCTTCTCCAGATAATTGAACAATATCAAGCTTGTGTCCATCCCCTAAGTCCAACTCTACGCCATTTTCCAGCAACTCCAGCAGATTTAATTGCTCCCCTGCTATTGAACATGGGACGAGTCCATTTTTTAAAAGACTGATGGCGACCTTAATGTGCTCCGCGTGATGGGCTGGGGAATCTACCCTCCCAGGGACTTGCCCTTCATAAAGACTTTTGTAAGTGAACCGCCTGGTCAATGTCATCTGAATGACGAGGCTCACGCTTAGAGCAGTTAAGGCAGGTACGAGTAATTGGTATCCACCGGTCATCTCCGCCACCATAAAAAGGGTTCCAAAGGGTACCCTTGCAGCAGCGCCAAACACAGATACGAGGCCTATTACAACAAAAGGGGCACATGGCTGGCCGAGAATGTTAGCCATAAAACCACCTAGCATTGCGCCAACGAAAAGACTTGGAGCAAATATTCCACCCGAGCCCCCTGACGAAATCGTAAAGGAAAAGGATATAATTTTGCCGAAAACAAGCGCCAACAGTAAATAGGTCGATAGTTTGCCGTTAATTGCTTCCTGAATCCATCCGTATCCGCCTCCCAGGACTTCGGGAAGAAATAGGGCTAAAATACCGAGGAGAAACCCACCTATAGCGGGCTTAAATATGTCAGGAACAGGGACCAGTCTGAACCAATCACGAACGGTATAGAAAATCGTCGGAAGGATAGTCGCAACCAGGCCGGCGGCTACACCCAGCAAAACGTAATAAAAATATTCCGAAATCCCTGAACCGTTAAGCCCGGCAGGAATTTTAAAAAGTGGTTGCCATCCAACAAAGGCGGCGTTTAGGTCATACGCGACTATAGAGGCTAACATTGTGTAAAAAAGTGCGCCTGATTCAAATTCCATGTCACGATATAGGACTTCAACTGCCAGAATTGCACAGCCTATAGGGGACCGGAAAATGGCCGAAAGGCCAGCGGCCATACCTATCAAAAGGAGAGTTCGCCTGTCATTTTCTGAACGATTTAAAATCGATGCGTAGATTGAACTAATGCCAGCGCTTATTAAAGCTGTCGGCCCTTCTCTTCCCGCTGATCCCCCCGATCCAATGGTAATAGCAGAAGCTATCATCTTTATAAAAGGCACCCGGGTGCGAATATAACCACCCTTTCTGTGGTACGCCTTGACAGCGCTGTCCGTTCCATGACCTTCAGCTTCGGGAGCCCATGTAAAAACCAAAATCCCGGAGATCAACCCGCCTAAGGTTGTAGATAGCGGAATAAACCAACGTCCGTGGGGACCGAAAATCTGCAACAGAACTCCCCCCTCCTCTGGCAAGCCAGGAGGTCGGTACCCTGCCAACCAACCTAGAAAGAAACTCTGGGAACTATTGAGGAGAAACATGAATAGCTGAGCGCTAAAGGCCCCGACTACGCCCAGCAATAGAGAATCTAAAACAAGTCTTTGTTTCCGAGTCATGGACTTAATCTCCCGCGGGTACCTCTCCACAAGAAGCGCCTAACACAAATCTTGGTAGTCTAGCAGAACTCACTGAAGCCTACAACATTCTTGCGACACAAAACCAGATCTTTGGTTTCCTAATAATCTTGGAGGCTTAAATCTTAAGATTATCGAATGCCGCGATTTAGGGTCTTTTTATCCGCTTTTTTGTTTGTTTAATCAGTTTTTTAGGGGCATCCTGGATGCGCCGCAAAGGCGAAATTGACGTAAAGCTCTCCTAGTTGGTAGTATAACAAGCTAACTGACCCAAGGCTGTTGGAGGAATTTCGGAAATGCCCAGCAGGAAACTATTCTGGTATATAGCTGCGCTGGTTGGATTTGTGAATCTTATAAGCCTGCTACCACTCATTCATAGCCCCTACTTGGGAGATGATTCCTGGTGCGAGTCTACCCTACCCGGCTTACTAATGTTGTCGAAAATGAGTTTAGCGGACCTGTGTTGGAATACGGTCAAAGATTATGTTCACAGTGGGCGTTGGTATCCCTTAATTATTTATTATTATCCCGTTTTCTGTTTCTTGAATGAATATTTGTATAAGACCGCAGCCTTGCTCTTTGTTTTGACTAATATAGGTTTGTTCGCCTACTTTGTTCGTCTCGTGACCTCTTCGACTTCCCTTGGGTTGATGTCGGCGTTGCTCCCGCCTCTTTTCATTCAGTTTCGCTGTTATCACGATCCCGTAATGTCTTACTATTTCCTGATGCAAATCGAGTTTACCCTGATATTGCTTTCCTTGATTTGTCTAAATTTTTACTTGCGAAAGGAACGTCTTACCTACCTGATTCTCAGTTTAGTGAGCTGGGGATGTTGTTTGCTGGTTTATGAGGCTTTTTACGCTTTCTGGTTAATGCATGCTTTGGTCGCGTACCTCCATTTTGGAAAACGTTCTATCAAGAGAATCGTCAAGATTGCGGGGCCTTTCTTCCTGCTCGCCGTTCTAAACATGATGATAACACTTTATGTAAGGAACGAGTTTGCTCCCAGGTACCCAGGCATAAATTTAAACTTCTCAGTTACGGCTTGGCTTATGGCATTTTTCAAGCAGGCGGTCGCAGCATTCCCACTGAGCTATTTCTTGTCTACAGAGTCTTTTAACTATTGGGTTCAGGTGGCCAAAGCGTATTTTGCCACCGACCTGGTGATTATCTGCGCTGCTTGGGCCATTTTGTGGTGTTTGGTATCTGACAGATTTTTTGCAAGCAAAGAGACAAGCAATCGTCCCAATATAAAGGCTCTTGGTCTGCTGGGATTTGGATTTTGGATTTTACCTGCGATCCTTGTTACTTTATCAACGAAATACCAACAGGAACTGAAATGGGGCTTGGGATATTTACCGGTTTATGTATCTGGTTTCGGCATGATTATGCTGACTGTTTGTCTGATAGCCTGGATATACCAAAGCGCACAAAGATTTTCCAAACACGCGCAAACTGCTTCGATAATTGCGCTAACCTTTTTTGGCGTAGTTGTTTCCGGCTTGAACTACAACAACAATAGACTGGTCATTCAAAAATACAACTTCGGAGAACATTTCCATAGAAACCTGATCGAAGACGCTCTCCATGCAAATCTGCTTCACCCGGCGCCTGAAGGCTCTTACATGATTTGTGGGACGCCGGTTAGAAGTTGGGATACCCCCGCGTTCTACCGAATGCATTCAGGACTGACACTGCAAGTGGTACAACTAGCAGGTTTTTCACCAGACAGGGAATTGGGAAATCTTTCTGTCAAAGATGCGTTTTCGAACTACCTTAAAAAGGGATATCTGGACCGATACAATTTCGCAAATTGCAACAACCCTTACAAACAATTCACTGGCTACAAGGCGCAATTCGTCGGGGTTGAGGGACCGGTGCTCCAAAGGGTAGTAGCTTCAACGCCCGCCAGGTTCGACAGGCAGGTTTTTTTCTTGAGGTATGAGGCCAAATACAAGGACTTGGGATACGCCATCCTCAGCAGGCTAACCGAGATGCAGGCAAATAATGAAAAAATCTCTGGTGTAGCGGCAGACAAGGTCTGGGTTTACGTGGCTATTCCCGTGGGATATCCTTATGAGTCTATCAGTTTTAGCGGATCCTGGATCGACAAAACGTCGTTGTTGCCTACCGGGACATTCAGGTTCACGGACAAGGAAATTCAGGAAATCTCATCAGACGCCAACGGAAAACTCTTTGAACTGCCTGCCAGTACGAACCAGAAATATATGGACCCAAAATCGTTGACAATTGACCTGACAGTTACAGACAACGCCTCTTCACGCTTTACGAGGGTTTTTACGAGGAAAGACGCCTCTTTTAAAATTCGTTGACCCTGTTTCTGTTCCGCCGTTACCTTATTGTACGGCGCAAGCTGCATTGAGCGTGGCTACGTTAAACGGTGACATTGCTCTAAGTGTTTGAATAATCTTGGGTAATTCTTGAATTACAAATTCTATTTCGTCCTCGGTGTTGTATCTGGAAAGAGAAAAACGTATCGATCCGTGAACTGCCGTAAAAGGAACTCCCATGGCTCTTAAGACATGCGATGGTTCCAGGGAACCTGATGTACAGGCCGAACCTGACGAAGCGCAAATACCCTTGTCGTCCATTCTTAAAAGAATTGCTTCGCCTTCAACAAACTCGAAACCGATATTTAAGGTGTTGGGGAGACGAAAGTCGGGGTGTCCGTTCACTCTGGCTTGAGTAACTGTATCCAGAAGTCCTGATTGAAGACGGTCTCGCATTTTTTTCACACGATTGTTTTCTTCCTCAAAGTTCTTCATGGCGACTCGTGCAGCGCAACCAAGACCTACTATACCCGGCACATTTTCTGTCCCACCTCGCCGGTTGAATTCCTGGTGACCACCTATCATAAACGGGGCGAAACGTGTGCCTTTTTTGATATAGAGTGCGCCTATGCCCTTGGGCGCGTGTAGCTTATGGCCTGAAAGAGATAGAAAATTTATATTGGTATCGCATAGGTTTATAGGAATTTTACCGACCGCTTGAACAGCGTCAGTATGCATTAAAGCCCCCTTAGATGCAGCAATTTCCGAAATCTGTTCCACTGGGAATATCACTCCCGTTTCGTTGTTAGCCCACATGATCGAAACTATCGCTGTGTTTTCAGATATGGACCTTTTTACTTCATCCATGTCCAGCATGCCGAATTTGTCTACCGAGAGCCATTTAACTGTGTATCCCTTGAATCTGGCCAAATATTTGCAAAGATTCAGGATGGCAGGATGCTCAACTCGTGTGGTAACAATTTCACGCCGCTCAGGTAGGGTGTTCAGAGCGCTCAGAATAGCAGTAGAATCGGACTCTGTCCCGCCAGAGGTAAAAATGATCTCCTGGGCTGAGACCCCCAGAAGCTCAGCCATGCTGGAACGTGCAATTGCGATTTCCCTGGCTACGTTTCCTCCAAATGAGTGCATGCTGGAAGGATTACCATAGAGTTCCGAAAAAAAAGGTCTGATTTTATCAAACACTTCATCCGCAACGCGGGTTGTGGCGTTATTATCCAAGTAAATGGTTTTCATTCATTCACCTCTTTTACGACAAGATCAGGATAAACGAGTTCGCGAAGTTTGGTTTCTATACCACTCTTGGTAAGCGCAGCGCTTGGACAGGAGGTACATAGCCCTCTTAGAGCAATTTTGACGACGTTGCCATCGAGGTCTATCAGTTCGACGTCTCCTCCATCCTGCTGGAGTGAAGGTCTAATTTCCTTATCTAGCACTTCCTGAATTTTGGCTATTTTT